>JBILPY010000263.1:0-6198 GCA_044373575.1 Prosthecobacter sp.
CGGAGCCAGTGGCGCCGGACGCAAGGAAAGCGTGCCTTTGCTCTTCTGCGAAGTGCAGAACAGCGTCCGCAGCTACAGTGTGCCGAAGCATCGCCATCTCAGCGAGATCGGTCAGGAACTCGAACTCGCTGCGGGGCATCCGGTGAAGCTCACCTTTGTGCCCCATCTCGTGCCGACCCATTCCGGCATTTGTTCCACCATCTTTGCCAGCGTGACCCCCGGCGTCACTCTTGATCAAATCGGAGATGCCCTGCGTGCTGCGTATGCCGGCCAGCCCTTTGTCCGCCTGCTCGGCCCCAACCAAAGCCCTGACACCAAAAACGTCGTCGGCACAAACTTCGTCGATGTCGGCTGGGCCATGGATGCCTGTGCCGGCCAGCTCATTTTGATGAGCACGGAGGACAATATTGGCAAAGGTGCCTCCGGTCAGGCCGTTCAAAACTTGAACCTTATCTGCGGGTTCCCCCCGACCGCAGGACTTCTCAACATCTGATGAATCCCGCCGTCGAACTCGATCCCTGCAGCAAAATGCGCGTCCTTTTTAAACCCATCGAAGGGGGCGTCACAGCTCCGCGCGGCTTCCGCGCCGCCGCCATCTCCTGCGGCATCAAGAACCCCGAGATCACACGTCTCGACCTCGCTCTCATCGTCTCCGACACCCCGGCCATCACGGATGCCGTGTTCACGACAAACAAAGTCCGCGCCGCCTGTGTCCGTGTCTGCCAGCAGCACGTGAAGACGGCTGATGCGCGCGCCATCATTGCCAACAGCGGCAATGCCAACGCCTGCACTGGCCCGCAGGGCATCCAGGATGCCAAGGCCATGTGCAAGGCCACAGCGGAGGCTCTCGGGCTCAAGATGCGCGAGGTGCTCGTTTGCTCCACCGGCATCATCGGCATGAACATGCCCATTCAGCGCATCACCCCGCGCATCGAAGAACTCGCGGGACAGCTCAGCCCCACGGGCAATGAAGACGCCGCGCGCGCCATCATGACGAGCGATACAAAGCCGAAAATCTACGCTATTGAAGTGCCGCTTGGAAAAGGCGTCAGCTTCCGCATCGGCGGCATCGCCAAGGGCGCTGGCATGATCTGCCCGAACATGGCCACGATGCTCAGCTTCATCACCACCGACGCCAAGATTTCGAAGGACGAACTCAAGCGCGCCATGCGTTTCGCGGTCGATCAATCCTTCAACCGCATCACTATCGATGGCGACACCAGCACGAACGACACAGTCATTGTCATGAGCAACGGCCAGGCCGATGCACCTGCCATTAAAAAAGGCAGTCCAGAGGCGGAAGTCTTCCGCTGTGCCCTTCAAAAGGTGATGATGGAACTGGCAAAAATGATCGTCAGCGATGGCGAACGCGTGACCAAGTTTGTCGAGATCCGCGTGCGTAATGCCCGCACCCAGGCTGATGCCAAGAAAGCCGCTGAAGCCGTGGCAAAGAGCCTGCTCGTGAAGTGCTCCTTCAACGGCAGCGACCCAAACTGGGGCCGAATCATCCACGCCGTCGGCTACTCCGGCGCACGCATCAAAGAGGAATTGATCGACATCTACTTCAACGGACTCATCGCCTGCAAAGGCGGGCTCACCTCGAAGACGCCTGTCACTGATTTGGAGAAAGTCGTCAAAGAGCCACGCTTCGCCGTCACCATCGATCTCAATGGCGGCAGTGCCGGGCATATCGTTTACACGACCGACCTTTCTGAAGCCTACGTGGACTTCAACAGCAGCGAATATTCCGCTGCCATCCACGCGAAGCGCCAGAAGGGGCTGGTTTGAGGCTGGGTTACTCCACGCGGATTCCCTCACGAATCATCACCTCGGCAGCTTCGGCGGCTGTTTTGTTTCGTGCGTGGATGCGGATCAAGGTTTCCCCAGCGCTGATTTGGCGACCTGTTTTGGCGATCTGATCACAGCCCACGGCGTAGTCGATGTTGTCGCTCGCCTTGGATCTTCCTGCACCGAGTTCCAGGACCGCCTGCCCGATGGCTCGCGCATCCATTTGCGTGATTCGTCCGCTGGCCCTGGCTTTGACCTCGTGAATGACTGGCGCACGATGGATCTCGCCCATCCGCTCAAGTGCGCTGACATCACCGCCCTGAGCTGCGACCATGCGCTGAAATTTCTCCCAGGCTTTGCCGCTGTGCAGCATTTCGACCAGTTGTTCGCGCGATGAGATGGATACGGCGGCGCAGAGGTCGATCACGATGGCTTCGAGATCGGCGGGTCCGCCTCCTTTCAGGCAGCGCACGGCCTCGGCGACTTCGAGCGCATTGCCCGCCGCTTCACCTGTCGGCTCATCCATGCGGCTGAGCCGCACGCTGGCGCGCACTCCGAGCGCACGTCCCGTTTGAACCATGCTCTGAGCCAGTTCATGAGCCGCGGCTTCCGTTTTCATGAAGGCTCCGCTGCCGAACTTTACATCCAGCACGAGTCGGTTCAGCCCTTCGGCCAGCTTTTTGCAAAGGATGCTGGCAGTGATGAGCGGGATGCTGGGCACCGTGCCGGTGACATCGCGCAGGGCGTAGAGCTTCTTGTCGGCAGGGCAGATGTCCGCCGTCTGTCCCACCATCACGCAACCGTGTTTTGCAATGACACGGCGGATCTCCGGCTCGCTCATCTGCGTGCGGAAACCGGGGATGGAGTCGAGCTTGTCCAGCGTGCCGCCAGTGATGCCAAGCCCACGTCCTGAAATCATCGGCACCCAGAGTCCATCGCAGGCCAGCAGTGGAGCGATGATCAGACTCGTCTTGTCGCCAATGCCGCCCGTGCTGTGCTTATCCACGCGCATCGGCGCATCCGCAGGCCAGGTCAGCGTGGAGCCGCTGTGCAGCATGGCCTCGGTCAGCGCGGCGATTTCCTCCGTGCTCATGCCGCGAATCAGGATGGCCATCGCCAACGCACTCATCTGATAGTCGGGCATGTCTCCCGCAGTGAAAGCGGTGATTACATGGCGGATCTCTTCAGTGGTGAGGCTGCCGCCGTCACGCTTGCGCTCGATGAGTGTGGGGATGTGCATGATGCCACGATGAAATGCCGGACACTGATTGACGAGTCTTTTCCGACTCCATCAATGACTCACGATGCTCCAAGCCCGCGCAACACGGCGGGCAACGTCTTCACGAGAATCTTCAGATCCAGCCAGAGCGACCAGTTGTCGATATACTTCAGGTCCAGAGCCACCCACTCTTCGAAGTTCTTAATGCCATTGCGTCCAGTCACTTGCCAGAGACAGGTCAGGCCAGGCTTCACACTCAAACGGCGACGTTGAGCATGCTTCTCGATGCGCTCGATCTCATACACCGGCAGGGGCCGTGGACCGACGAGGCTCATGTCACCCCAGAGCACGTTGAGAAGCTGTGGAAGTTCATCAATGCTTGTCTTTCTTAGCCATCGGCCAAGGCCGAAAATGCGTGGATCGTCTTTGATTTTGAAGACGGGACCATTCATCTCGTTGAGCGCTTCGAGTTCGGCGCGCTTCGATTCAGCATCCATGTGCATGGTGCGGAACTTCCACATCTTGAAAGGCTTCCCGTAGTGCCCGGAACGCTCTTGGCGGAAGAAAATCGGGCCTTTGGAGGCAAGCCGGATTCCCACGGCGGCAGCGATCCACAGCGGCAGCGTGAGGATCAAAAGTGCCAGCGCTCCGAGGCGGTCGATGATGTCTTTAAAAACCAGCGACCACGAAACCTGCGGCGTGCTGTGGAAGACGAGCATCAGCTTCCCGCCGAGCACATCAAAGGTTGGGCGTGCGATGGCTGTCTGGAAGAAGTCCGCCGCGATCCATGCCTCCACGCCTTCGGTTTCACATGCCTGCACAGCCTCCTCGATCCTGCCGAAATGCACATGCTGCGCGGCGAAGATGACACGTGATGCCGCAGTTTCGTGCATCGCTTTCACCAGATCACTCACGGGCTGCTGGGTGATGTCGATCCGTGCCGCCACATCCATGCTCGCGCGCTGTTCTGGCGGCATTTGATCTTCAAAGCTTGCCAAGTCCTGCGAGGCCCCCGCCACGATCACTCGCTCGCGGCCTCTGCCCGTGGCGATCCGGCGTCGCAGTGTCTCGCGCTGCCAGGCCTCACGCACCAGCAGCGCCGTTCCCGCCAGAGTGGCCGCCAGAATGACCACCGAGCGGCTGGGTACATTCCATTTCAAGAACACCACCATCGCGCCGATCACCGTACCCATGACCACCAGTGTCTCGCCGAGCTGGCGGAGGCTCTTCGCGGGTGTTTTGTGATACAGATTCGAGTAAAAGCCACGATACTCGAGAACGATGGGCGTGAAGGGAACCACGACGGCGATCACCCAGTAAAGCTCCTCAATCGGCGGGATCTCGACCAAGTCCGGCCAGAAGTAGGTGGCGAGGGCGGATCTCAGGAAATGAGCAAACCACAGGCAGAAACCCAGCAACGCGCTGTCGAACAACTCAGTGAGCTGCAAATTGATTTCTTGTCGGCGACCCAGCATACTGCGAGATATTGCTCCTAATTTAATTCGTTTCTATTAAAATTATAACATTCCTAGCGAATGGCACAACTCGTTTCCTCCCAAAATCCTCTGAGTTCAACGCGACCTCTAACCGTGGGCGTGATCCCTGACTCGTCGGCCCTGACGACTTGGGCTGCCATGTCGCCCTCCCAGCGCTCGGCTACCTGTGATGTCATCGAACTGCGACTCGACACTCTCAAGATGCCCGCCGCCGATCTGCGCGCTGTTTTGACGCAGGCAGGAAATGCTACCCCCATCCTGCTCACCGCCCGTCATCCCGCCGAAGGAGGGCAGGGGAGTCTAGTCGCTGCCGAGCGCATGGAGATGATCGAGCCGCTGCTCGACCTCGCCGTGCTCGTCGATATCGAAATCCGCAGCGCCATGGAGATGACGCCACTCATCAAAAAAGCGCACGCTGCCGGGGTGAAGGTCATGGGCTCCTTCCATGACTTCCAGACCACGCCGGGTGATGAAGTGTTGCGTGGAGCCATCAGCTTCGCCCAGCCTGCGGGACTCGATGCCGTTAAGATCGCCACCTTTCTGAATTCACCTGCTGACCTCACCCGCCTGCTCACGATCACCGCTGAATCTCATCGCCTGCACCTTTCTACCATGGGCATGGGCTCCTGGGGCCGTGTTTCCCGCTTGGTGCTTGCAAAGGCAGGCAGCCTGCTGAACTACGGCTTCATTGGCGAATCGAACGCCCCCGGCCAATGGCCTGCCGCCCGCCTCAAGGAACTCCTCGCCGAACTCTAATCCCCAAGTGCCATGAAGCCCGCCGTGAACGCCTTCAAAACTACCCTGCTCATCCTGATCGCATCGCTCATCTGCACGAGCTGCGGCGACCCAGAAAAGGAAGCCAAACTCAAATGGCGTGAGGAGGAGGTGAATGCCAAAGAAGCCGACGTTTTCCGGCGCGAGTCCGAGATCACGAAGCAAAAGCAGATCATCGAAGGCCAGCGGCTCGACCTTTTGGCTCGTGAGCAGTCAGTGGAGATGCTGAAAAAGCAGCTCGCCGATGAACTTGAAAAAACCAAGCGCGTCCGTCACGCGATCGAAATCAAGCAACTCCGCGGGCCTATTCCGCAGATCAGCGCCGAGCGTGTCATCATCATCGACCCCGCCTCCGATGAAGTCCTGTGGGAAAAGAACCCTGACAAGCGCGGAGCCATCGCCAGCACCACGAAGCTGCTCACCGCCCTGCTCATTGTCGAAGCGGGTGATCTCGACAAAGTCGTGACCGTCGAGTTAAGCGACACGCAATGCGCCCCCGTCCGTCTCGGTCTAAAAGCCGGAGAGCAATACACGCGCCGCCAACTGCTCACCGCCGTGCTCGTGAAAAGCTCCAACGACATCGCCCAGGTGCTCGCACGAGACAACGCGGGCAGCGTCGAAGCTTTCGTGGCCAAGATGAATGCCAAGTGCAAGGAACTCGGCCTCAAGGACAGCCACTACATCAATCCCCACGGCCTGCCTTCCACCAACGGTGATGACCCCTACTCAACCGCTCGTGAGCTCAGTGTCATCGCCAAAACCTGCGACAAGCTGCCCGACATCCGCGCCATCGTGAAGCTCACCAGCTACACCTTTAAATGGCCCAGCGGCAAAGTCACCGAGCTCGCCAACACCAACCGCGTCCTGCGCAACGCCAGCTACTGCGACGGTATGAAAACCGGCTACACCAATGCCGCAGGC
>JBILPY010000264.1:0-6178 GCA_044373575.1 Prosthecobacter sp.
GAGCAAACTCATGAAGGCGGAATCTACCAATCGCATGAAGTACTTTATCGCGGAACTGAAGCGAGTCGTCTTCCAGCCAACCCGGTATGCGATGATGAAGCGATGGATGAAAGAGATGTTCGCATGCAATCGGCACCATGCACCTCTGTCGGCCGACATCCCCTTTGGCAGCCTTGTCGTAGCAGGCATCGATTTGATCGGACGGCAGGGTCAGTATTTCCGGCAGTAACGCATCCAATCGCGTATCGAAGCCAATTTGAAGAGTCCAAGCGCTTTTCAGCTTACCACACAGGGCACTGATCTTTTTTGCAACTAGAGGGTCTGGCTTTGTCATGATTAGGCGAGGGTAACGGGCTTAGATCTTCGTGCAAATCTCTGCACGACTGTAAATCGGCCATCTCGCAGGGCGAGATGGCTACAGTGCTTCCCCAGTTCGGTGCTTGCTTCACTCCATCACCCGCCGGTTCAAGAACGGATAGCTGGTGACGATCTCGGAGATGAGCGTCTGCATTTTGTAGCCGTCTTGGGTGATGGTGCTCATCATGCGGTCCACGACGATCTCGTCGTAGCCGCCCAGCTTTCGGCAGAGGGCGTAGGCGAGGAGTTTTTCGGTGAGGTTGCGGGCGAGGTCGTCTTTCCGTGCGGCGATGATGGTCTTCAATTCTTTGGGGGAGGAGAAGTGTTTGCCGCCGGGGAGCTCGCCCACGGCGTCGATCTTGCCGCCGGTGTCGTCCTGGTCACGCCAGCGGCCGATGGCGTCGAAGTTCTCCAGGCCGAAGCCGATGGGGTCGAGGATCTTGTGGCAGTTGTTGCACACGGCATTCGTGCGGTGCAGCTCGGTGCGCTGACGCAGGGTGAGATTGCCGACTTTCTTCTGGTCCTGCTTTTCCAAGGTCGGCACGTTCGGCGGGGCAGGGGGGACGTGCTCGCCCAGCACCTGCTCCAGCACCCAGACACCGCGCTTCACGGCACTGGTACGATTGGGGAAGGAGGTCGTCGCGAGAATGCCGGGCATACCTAGGATGCCGCCGCGATTAGGGTTCGTGAGCTTCACCTGACGCATCTGCGGGCCGGTGACGGTTTTCTCCATGCCGTAAAGGGTGGCGAGGGTGCCGTTCAGGAAGGTGTAGTCGCTGTCCACGAAGCTGACGACGCTGCGGTTTTCCCGCACGATGCTTTCAAAGAACAGCCGCGCCTCGTCCACCATGGCGCTGCGCATCTCGTGGGTCATCTGCGGGAACTTGGCGGGGTCGAAGGTCTTGTCCTTGAGTTCTCCGAGTCCGAGCCACTGGGCACCAAAGCCGTCAAACAAGGCACGGGAGCGTGGATCGGCGAGCAGGCGTTTGGTTTGCGCCTTCAGCACGGCGGGCTCGTGGAGTTTTCCGGCATCGGCCAGCTCGGACAATTCGGCGTCGGGCATGGTGGCCCAAAGCAGATACGACAGGCGCGAGGCGAGCTGGTAAGCATCCAGCGGGACGATCTTCTGGCTGGCGTCCGCTTCCTTCGCCGGGGTGATGAAAAGGAACTGCGGCGAGACAAGCACCGCCTTGAGCATCAGGCGAAGGGAGGCGGTGTGGTCGAGCTTGTTTGTGCGGCCGAGATCAAAGACGCGGACGAGCACGTCGAGTTCCGCCTCCGTGGGCGGTCGGCGATAGGCGCGGCGGGCGAGGGTTCGTGCGACTTCGCGGACGTCGGTTTTTTTGTCCCCCAGGAGTCGTGTCTGGGCCTCGGCGGGCATCTTTTGCAAGGCGGCGTTGGCGATGCTGAGATACTGCTCGGATTGCAGCGGCGAGAGCGAGTTCATGTAGCCCTCGCCCGCCACCTCGTCCGGCAGTTCAGCGGCGACTGAGGTATCCACGCCGAGTAGATCATGCAGCGTATTGCCATACTCCGACTTCGTCAGGCGGCGGATCACAAAGGGGCCGGGATCGCGGGCGCTGAGGTATTTGATCCTGGCGAGGGCATCGAGGAAGTGCTGGCGCTCGTCGTCGGAGGGCTGGTCAGCGTCGTCGGGCGGCATGTCGTGCGCGTTGACGTTGGCGATGCACTCCATCCACTTGCGCGAGAATGCCGGATTACCCGGCTTGCCCACGGCGACGCGCAAATTGAGGCCGGCTTTGGGACGATCCCCATGGCATTCGACGCAGTATTTCTTCACGAAGGGCTCGACGTGCTGCCGGAAGGACTTTTTCGCCTCCGCCAGCATGGCGTCCGCTTCCTTGTCCTCCGCTGTCTGCGCCTGGCACGGACGTGGAAGAATGAATGCCAGCCCCAGCAGGGTCATGGCCAGCGAGCCGAGGCGCGGCGATCTAGGTTTTGGCATTCGTTCTTTCAAAGGGGGGAACTATATCACGCCCCATCCTCCGTGGCTCTATCCCCCAATTGAACCGAGGCCGCCGCCCGCCGATCAAAGGCCGCCCACGACTTGCAGCAGCTCGACCTGGAAGATCAGGTCGCTGTTTGCGGGGATCTTGTCACCCATGGCGCGGCTGCCATAGGCCAGGTTCGATGGGATGTGCAGCATCCATTTATCGCCTGGTTTCATGAGCTTGAGGGCCTCTGTCCAGCCAGCAATCACCTGGCCGACCCCAAAGCTTGCTGGTGAGCCTCGCTCATACGAGCTGTCAAAGACCGTGCCATTTGTCAGTGTGCCGCGGTAGTGAACGAGGACGGTGTCGAAAGTGCTGGGCGATCTCCCTTCTGCCGGGCCGGAGGAAAGCACGCGGTAGCGCAGGCCGCTGGGTGTAGTCACCACACCGGATGCATCCACCGTCGCTGCGGGAGGCTGGGCTGTCGGGACGGACTCCGACAGCGGAACCGGCGAGGGCGGCACGCGGTCCTTTTTCTTCGGGGTCGTTTCGCAGTTGGTGAGGAGCAGCAGGGCGGATGACAGGACGATGGGCAGGAGTTTCATGGGCATCAGGATGGAGGTGGCGGCTTGAAGCGGGTGACTGTCTTAACCGCTTCTTGGAGTCGTATTCAATGCCAAACCCACATCATCCAACTCCACCGCTCTCTCCGCCCCAACCCGGAGCGTGACTATCTCGACGTAACCTTGATGCCAAACCCAAATGGCCCTCTCCCTTTTGTATTGATCGACTCCTCGTGTCCCGTCTGAATAGACTCCACTCTCCCATGAACCAGAAGCTCACCTCTCTCGCCCTCGCGGCGCTTCTCAGTTGTTTCTCAGCCTTCGGAGAAACGCCACGCAATGAGGCCAAGCTGGCAGCCCTGCGCTCGCTGAAGATCGAACACGCGACAATCACAACCGTGGAGCGCGATACGACGGCGACGCGGACCATCGTGAAGCTGGTGCTCAATCCGGCGAAGGGCTCGAACATCAACGTCGAGGTCTGGCTGCCCGATGCCGAGAAGTGGAACGCGCGCTTCCTCGGGCTCGGCAATGGTGGTGCGGCGGGGAAAATCAATCCTGCTGGTCTCCGGTCGCAGAGCGAGGTGGGTTACGCGGTGGCGACGACGGACATGGGGACCGCGCCGAACTCCGACTCCGGCATCGGCAATCCCGAAGTGTGGAAGGATTTTGGTTATCGCGCGACGCATCTCATGACGGTCGTGGGCAAGCAGATCGTGAAGGCGCATTATGGCAAAGATCCCGAGCTTTCGTATTTCAGCGGCGGTTCCACGGGTGGACAGCAGGCCTTGCAAGAAGCCCAACGCTATCCTGAAGACTACGATGGCATCGCCGCTGCCGTGGCGGCACATTGCCGAACGCCGCTGCATGCTTACTTCCTGTGGAATGAGCAGATTTTGAAGAAGTGCCCCTTCACGAAGGCTCAGGACGCCAGCGTCATCGCTGCTGCGAATGAAGTCATGGCCTCGCGCGAGATCCCCATCGCTGCGGGCAATTTCGTCTCTGACCCGCGCAGCACGACGGAGGACATCGATGCGGTCATCGCGCTGGCGCGGAAGAAGGATGCGACGCTCACCGACGAGCACGCGGCGGCTTTGAAGAAACTCCTCGACGGACCACGCCATGCGGTCACTGGCGAACGCATCTTCAATGGCATCCCGCTCGGCAGTTCCATCGAAGCCTCGCACGGGCACCTCTATCTTTTCCAATGGGTCTTCGGCAAAGACAAGAAGCTGGAGGACATCAACTTCGGCGCGGACATCGACACCTACACCGCGAAGCTCGCTCCTTATCTGAATGCGGAGAGCCCCGACCTCAGCGCCTTCTTCAAGCGCGGCGGCAAGCTCATCATGACGCTCGGCACCGCCGATTCCGTCGTGCCCTACCACGCCTCGATTGATTACTACGAGCGCGTGATCGAGCGCCTCGGCGGCCTCGAAAAAGCGCAGTCCTTCTTCCGCTTCTACGTCGTCCCCGGCCTCGCCCACGGCGGCGGCCCCGGCATCAATCAACCGCCGAACCTCCTCGATGCCGTGCGCACCTGGCGCGAGACCGGCACCGCGCCCTTCGCCTTGCAAGGCCGCCACGCCGAGAATGGCCAATCATTGTGGGAGATGACGATTTATCCTTATCCGACGCAGAGTGGATGGGACGCGGCAACCAAGAGTTTCGAGCCTGTGGATGGTAAACGCGGCGGTGTGGAGCGGATCGCTGAGCGCTTTCGTCCAGCAGCGGAGTGAGTTGAAAGGCGCCGGCCTCTTCCTGGCAAACGAAGCCCAAGGCAACGCGCCTCTCCTGCTCGCTAGATCATCCTTGTTGCTCTCTCCAGACAGGGCCAAGGGAAGGTCGATGAACGCATTCTTCAATGATCTGGGCCGTCAGGTGCTCGCGCAGTGGAACCAGGTGAACTTCTCTTTGGAGAAATTTCCCACGATCGCACGCAAGACTCTCGAAGCCCGCCCGCCGAGCCAGCACGTCGCACTGCCGGAGCTGATGCGGGAGTATCTGCTGAACGACGAACAGCCGCTCCAGTCGATGTCCGGTTTTGGTCAGCCGGAACTCATCGCTTACGAGCACCCGCGCTTTTACATCCAACTGCTCTTCTGGCTCGATGGCACCACGGATATCCATCAGCACGAGTTCTCCGGCGCATTTCACGTCATGCACGGATCCAGCATCCACGCTCACTACACCTTTGAAAATGCCCAGTCCATCACTCCGCATCTGCGGTTGGGGGACGTGCGCATGAAACAGATCGAGCTGCTCGAAACCGGCCGCACCGTGCCCATCGTCTCTGGGCACAGTTGCATTCACTCCCTCTTCCATCTGGACAGCCCGTCCGTCACCGTCGTCGTGCGCACGCACAATGATCCCGGCACCGGCCCGCAGTTCAACTGCCTGCCGCCACACATCGCTCTGGATCCCATGTTTTCGGACACGCTCACCATGCGGCGCAAGCAACTGCTGGATGTGATGGAGCAGGGCGATGACCCGACCTATTCCGGGATTGTGAATGAAATGCTGGGCACACTGGATTTTGAGCGCGGCTTTTACATCCTCCAGCACAGCATGGCCCGGCTGCGGGATCGCGGCGAGTGGCCCACGGCGTTGAAGACTTTCCGCCGACGCCACGGCCAACTCGCCGCCGGTGTGCAGGCCACCCTCGAAGAAGGCGTGCGCCGTGATTTGATCAAAAACATGCGCAGCACCATCGCCGCGCCCGAGCACCGCTTCTTCCTCGCTCTGCTCATGAATGCCGCCACCCGCGCGGATCTGATCACGCTGGTGAAACGGCGCTACCCCAAGCCCGCGCCCGTGGAGACCGTGCTGCGTTGGGCGCAGGAGTTGACCCTCATCACGGAGGAAGGCGCAGAGATCCTCGATGCCGCCTTCCCCTCGACTCTCGATGCCGAGCTGGATGATCAGCCTGAAATCTTCCTCAGTGCCCTGCGCTACTTCCTCTCCGGCAGCACCAAACTCCCTCCCGCCCTGCATGGCCAGCCGCCCGCTGTAATCAAAGAACTCCACAACGCCTTTGCCGCGTCCACGTTGCGCATGTTGGTGGTTTGAAGTAGCCCCTGCAGCCCCACTTCATGCCTGCCTCCACCGCGCTACCCATCTGGAAAATCCACGACGACATCCTGCGCACGCTGCGTGGTGGCAATCGCTTGGTGCTGGTGGCTCCCACAGGCTCGGGAAAGACGACGCAGGTGCCGCAGATGCTGCTGGATGCGGGGATCGCGGGGGAGAAGATGATCGTGGTGCTGCAACCTCGGCGGGTGGCGGCTCGCACGGTGGCGACGCGGG
>JBILPY010000265.1:0-6161 GCA_044373575.1 Prosthecobacter sp.
GAGGGACAAAAGCGCACGGCTCTCGTCATCGACCAGCGCCTCTTCACCGATCTCTCGAACAGCAGCGATCACGGCAAAGCACGCACCTTCACGCACGACAGCCTGCCCTTTGATCTCACCATCACGAACTGGAAACAGCACGCCGAACCCAAGCGCGACAAAGTCGGCGACCGTGGCGATGCCGTGGGCGGTTTCTTCATCCAGGAACTCTCGAAGATCGATCCGAAGAACGGCCAGCTCATGGCCGACGAAGCTCTCTCGCAGGCCTGCATCGCCGTCGTGAAGGACAAAAAAGGTGCGGCTGAGCAACGCGGCATCCTTTGGGAATATGCCGCCGCGCCGTGGACCGTCACCGTCGGCACCGACAAGTATCTCATCAACATCGGCCGCCGCAGTTACAAGCTGCCATTCGCCATTCGGCTCGACCACACCGAGCAGGAAAAGCACCCAGGCACTGAACGCGCCCGCCGCTTCGCCAGCAAGGTCACGAAGCTGCACGGCACCCGCGAAGAAAAGCGCGAGGTCACCATGAACGAGCCCGTGCGTGGCGAAGGCTACGCCATCTTCCAGAGCACTTTCGATGACGGCTCCCGCAGCCAGAGCAAAGTCAAAAGCTCGGGTTTCCAGGTCGTCGAAAACCCCTCCGACCACTGGCCGCTCATCTCCTGCATCATCGTCGCCATCGGCCTGCTCATTCACTTCGTCATGATGCTCTCCCGCGCCATGAAGTGGAACCCTTGGATCGCCGTCACCGCCTCCCTCGTCATCACTGCCGGTGGCTTCATCGTCGCGTATTGGAAACTGTAAGCCCTGAACCGTCCGCACCTATGTCACGCACCCTTTTTGCACTCGCCTCAGCTTTCATCCTCTCGGCATCTCAGGCCGCCGACCTCCCCGCGCTCGATCTCTTCCGCGATGCCGAGATCACCGCGATTTACGATGCCATCCCTGTGCAGGAATCCGGCCGCATCAAGCCGTTGCAAAAGGTGGCAAACACCCGCCTGCTGAGCTTCCGCGCGCGCCAGAGTATCTGGCTCACCGACAATGGCGAGATGGACGGCGGCAAGCCCCTCATCGATCCCGCCACGCAGAAGCCCATCGTCAAAGAAGGCGACAAGCCTGTGAAACTCACCGGCACGCAATGGCTGCTCATGACCTGGTTCCGGCCAGACATCGCGAGGACGGTGCCGCTCTTCAAAGTCGATAACTCCTCCGCCATCGCCGAACTAGGCCTGCCCACGAAAGCCAAGCGCGACCAATACACCTACGCCGAGATCGAGCCCGCCCGCGATGTGCTCATGAAGAAGATGACCGAGTATCGCGCGCTGCCTGCAAAGCAGATGAGCCCCGAGCAGCGCATGATCGTGCAACTCGCCTCCAGCTACCTCGACTTCGAGATGATGATGGGCCACTTCGACTTCATCCGCGCACCCTTTGGCGAAGCCGACTTGCCCGCAGGAATGACGAAGCCCATTCGCCTCTCCCAAAGTCTGCCGAAAGTCCTCGAAGCACTCAAGACCGGCGGAGCGCCGATGCAGCTCCCATGGTTCCGCGAATTCTTCAAGACCGCCCTCGGAGCCATGATGTCTGGCAACGCCGAGTCCCAGCTCCGCATCTTCCCACTCGCCAATAAAACCAAAGAAGTCTGGAGTGGCCCAGGCGAACTCATTTTCGACGCCTTGAATGGCAGCGCCACACCGACTGCCGATCAACTCCAGTGGCTCGCCACCTATGAAGATGTCTTCCTGTCCCTGCCAGATGCCGCAAAGTTCAAAGCCGCCTCACAAGCACTGCTCACGAAGATTCAAACCATCGCCAAAGAGCGCGGTGAGGCACAGCATATTGGTCTGGAAATGCACTCGATCAAAGCTGACTACTTCTTCAAAGCGCAGTGGGCCTTCCTCGTCGGGCTCGTGCTCGTTGGGCTCACCTGGATCTCCCCCGGCTCGCGCTTTGACAAGATCTGCAAGCTGCTCGCCTGGCTCGTGATCGGCTATGCCAGCGTGCTCGCTGTCGTCGGCGTCATCGTGCGCTGCCTCATCATGCAGCGCCCGCCCATCACCACTCTGTATGAGACCATGCTCTTCATCGGCTCCGCCTGCGCGCTCTTTGGCCTCATCGCCGAATGGATGACCAAGCGCGGCCTTGGCCTGCTCATCGCCGCTGTGGCCGGTGGTGCGTGCATGTTCCTCTCCATCCAGTTTGATACGGCGGAGGCCACGGACAATCTCCAGCAGCTCCAGGCCGTGCTCATCACGAACTTCTGGCTCTCCACCCATGTGCCCATCATCAATCTCGGCTACGCCGCCTGCATGGTCGCCGCGCTGATCTCGATGATTTACTTCATCCAGCGCATCTTCGGCATCATCCAGACAGGTCATGAAAACGCCCGCTTCATGACCAAGGTGGCCTATGGCTTCGTCGCCACAGGACTGCTGCTCTCCCTCGTCGGCACCGTGCTCGGCGGCATCTGGGCGAACTACAGTTGGGGCCGCTTCTGGGGCTGGGACCCGAAGGAAAACGGCGCCCTCATGATCGTACTCATGTGCCTCGTCATCCTCCACGCCCGCCTCGGCGGCTACATCCGCGAGATCGGCCTGCACTGCTGTAATCTCATCCTCGGCTGCATCGTCATCTTCTCCTGGTTTGGAGTGAACCAGCTCGGCGTCGGCCTGCACGCCTACGGCTTTACCGATGGCACCTGGCCGAAAATCTACGCCTTCTGGCTCTGCCAGATCGCCCTGCTTTGCTACGGGCTCTTCATCGCCTGGCGTGAAGGACGCGTGGTGAAGAGCAAGGTCACAGCTTAATGGCTTCGGTGGAGAGAAGGACGGATCTTTATGCCGTCCTACGGTTCCCTGGTTTTGTTAAACAGTGGCGGTGAGGGAGGGATTCGAACCCTCGGTAGCTGTTAAGGCTACGCATCTTTAGCAAAGATGTGCTTTCGACCACTCAGCCACCTCACCAAAAACTGTTTTCCCGCAGGGGCGGGATGAGGGCGCTATCTATCCCGACACGAGCGCGTGCGTCAATTCAAAAGATGCTCCCTCGATGAATCTTCTCACAACGCGAAACTGCCGTCGACAGCCTACTCAGGCCGCTTCTGCACCGCCGCTGGCAGGTGCAGCTTTGCGGGTGCCAGCCTCACGGTCGAGCACGAGCAGGCTGGCAGGATCATTGCCCGCGAGTTTCAGGCGGTCGAGCATGTCGCGCACGGTCTTTTCTTCTTCCATCTGCTCATTGAGGAACCACAGAAGCAAATTCTTCGAGGCGTGATCCTTGACCTGTTCCGCCACTTCAAAGAGGTCGTTGATCTGCTGCGTGACCTTTTGCTCCTGCTTCAGACTCATCTCGAAGACTTCGAGCGGGTTCTTGAAGGCGGCTTTGGGTTTAGCGATGGGCTCCAGGACGACGGCTGCATCACGATCCACCACATACTGGTAGAACTTCAGCGCGTGCATCGTCTCTTCACGGCTCTGATTAAACATCCAGCTCGCAAAACCTGAGTAAGGCGTCTGCTCAAACCAAGCCGCCATGGCGAGGTAGATGTAGCTGGAGGACATTTCATTGTTGATCTGCTCGTTGAGCAGTTTGGCGAGTTTTGGATTCAAGGTCATGGCTGAATGATAGGGCGAAATGGGTTCGATCAATCTAGAATATGAGCCTGGGAGAAATCAGTCACCCGCAGCTCAACGGCGGCGAGGTCTCCAGGTGAAAGCACGACGGTGGGTTCATCATTCGCACGAAAGGCGATCACGGCTCGCCCATTTGGCAAAGTGGCATGCCAGGCGCGCTCGGTGTGCTGACTTACGATGGTGACTTGAGTGGGAACCGTTTCAGGAATCATGGGGCGCGTGTGGCTTTGCGGATCGTATGGGCAGGCTCACGTAGCTTTTGCTCCCAGGGCAGACTTGCCCCATCGAGATGGGTGCGAGTGAGCAGGATGTCCACCGCCCTCTGAAGCACCGTGTCATGCACAGGCTGCTGGGAATCAGCGGAGGGCTTGCCAGCGCTGCGGCGGATGTACTCTTCGAGTTCGGGGTTCTTGCGGGCCACGAGAGCCGCCTCGTTGTAGCGCGGACGGGGTTGATCAAAGACCGTCTGCTTCAATGGCGGCGGGTTTGAGGAAGGGAAGAGCTGGCGTTTTGAGTCGAGCGGAAGATCGATGGCGAAATCCACCGGCAGGCCGAGCTGGAAGAGAGAGGAGTCATCCATGAGCAGCATCTCGGCTCGGGCGAAACGCAGCAGCCATTCGTCATCAAGCGGCTGTGTCTCGTAGCGCACGGTGGCCCCGCGTGTGCGGGTGCCGAGGATCACGGCCTGCTTCCTCTGGCGTAACACGGCGGCAATCGTTTCCCCCAGATTGTTCGTTTCCTGATCGACGAGCACGAGCAGAGGTCCGGTCCAGATCGGAGCCCTGTGGCTGATGAATAGTTGTGAATCATCGCGTCCGACCTGTTTGAGTTTAAAGATCAGCTCACCCTCGGGGATGAAACACTCCAGCATCGCCGCAGCAATATCGAACTCACCCGGTGCAGCGGCACTGCGCAGATCGAGGATCAGATGGGGCAGGCCTGCGGTCCTAAACTCGCGGAGCTTTGCCTGAAGTTCGCTGATCTCTGCCTCAGCGTATGACTGCGGACGCAGGTAACCGATCTCGGCTGTGAGCTTCTCAGCGATCACACCCGTGGCGGTGACTGGCCTCAGGGCATCGGCTTTTCGAATCAGGCTGGCCCCCAGATAGAGTCGCTGGAGCAGCCCCTGCAAGGCCGCTCGGTTGAGTTCATCGAAGTTCAGTTCGTTGGAGCGGATGTAGTCGCTGCGCAGGATCTGAAAGGCGTTTTGAATGGCAGCCTGAGAGACACCTTCGATCTTCGGCGCATCTCCAGCCCTGGCGCAAAGGGCAAAACTGAGGCTGGCGATCAGGATTATAGGCAGGTGCTTCATTCCGGAGTCTGGTGAAGATGATTCAGAGCATGAACGATGCCCACGCAGTGCGTCCAGGCGAAATGTTCGGCAATAGCCCGGCTGACAAATTCCTTGGCCTCGGCGACAGCGCTGGTGAGATCCATCCCTTGTCCGAGGCAGGCGGCGATGCCTGCCGAGTAAGTGCAGCCTGTGCCATGCGTCTGCACGCCCTGCGTGCGCTCGGCCTCCAGCCAGACAATGGTGTCACTCATGCATAGCACATCATCGGCGGAGTCGTCTTGAAGGTGTCCACCTTTGACCAGGACATTGGTTTGATAAGTTTGTGCCAGATCGGAAGCACAGCGCTCCATCTCCTCACGCGTGGTGACGGGTGATCCCCAGAGTACTTCGGCTTCGTCCATGTTCGGCGTAATCAAAGTGGCCAGCGGCAGCAAAAGAGATTTCACCGCCTGCACAGCATCATCTTCGAGCAGCTTTCCACCACTCGTAGCGACCATCACCGGATCAATGACGAGAGGTATTCCACCGCCGATTTCTTTCCAGATCTGTGCCACCGCCTGCACCTGCTCTGAACCTCCTAGCATTCCCGTTTTCGCAGCACGAATGGGAAAAGCCTCAAACAAAACTCGGATCTGATCCGTGATGAAGTCCGCATCCATCAGGCAGATTTGTGAAACCTTTCCCGGTGTCTCCGAAACGACACTGGTGACTGCCGTGAGTGCGTAGCCACCCAGCGCGGAGATCGCCTTTAAATCAGCCTGGATGCCCGCGCCTGCGGAGCAGTCCGAGCCAGCAATGGTCAGGATGGTTGGAATGGAGTCGGCCACGCCGCATTCATGCATGATCACGCAGGAAAGGCCAAGCAGAAACAAGCCCTCAAGCTATCTCCACCCTTACTGCCGAGTGCTTGTAGCTTGGCTGGCGGCTGCGGGGATCAAACGAAGCATGGGTGAGCTGGTTCACTCGCGGGTCATGCATCGGCAGATAGACCTCTCCTGGCTTCACACATGATGTGAGGCGTGCTTTGACGGTCAATTCCGCGCGCTTGGTGATTACCCGCACGGATGCGCCATCTCGGATGCCGAGGGAAAGGGCGTCTTGCGCATTTAAGTCGAGCATCAGTTCCTCTGGCATCATCTTCGCCAGCACGGCTGATTTGCCCGTCCTTGTCTCCGTATGCCATTGCGCGCTGGTGCCGCGTCCGGTCATCAAGATAAACGGAAACTCCTCAC
>JBILPY010000266.1:0-6149 GCA_044373575.1 Prosthecobacter sp.
TGTGAGCTGTGTGGTCGCGCCGACGGCCAGCGCGGCGATGGGCTGCACATTGCCACAAGTCATCCATGGCAAATCGCCGGGCAGCACGACTTCGATCGGCGCGGTGATCGCGCTGCCGATGTTCGTCAGATCCAGCGAGACGATCTTCTGTCCGCCACGCAGCACATTTGCATCCACACGCTTCGGCTCGACGGCGAGCGTGCTCACCGCAGGCGCGACTTCCACGTCGATCGGCATGTCCAGAACCGCACCTTCATTGCTGGTGAGATGCAGTGTCAGGGCTGCATTTGCAGGAGCACTGGAAGTCGCGCTCATGGACAGGTTCAATGTCGTGACCGTCTCGCCGGGCAGCGTTGCATTGATCAAATTCGCCGTCGCAGTCACGCCGGACGGAGCACCTTGGACCGCGACATTGAGGCCGGACAACGTCGTGTCGCCGAGATTGCGAATGGTGAAGGACTTGCTCTGCGAGGGCGCATCCACCACGAGCCGCGCTGTCGCCGTCGATGGATCAGACGACATGCCGACCAAGGTAAACGTATCCTGCACAGGCGGCGTTCCCGTCTCGCCGGGATGCATGGCACCGATCTGGTAAAGCCCCGCTTCATTCGGCAAAGGATTCCACACCGTGCTGAAGAGTCCGCTGGCATCCGTGAGCACATCCAGAGTGCGATCCGTCTCGCGCAGCTTGAGGTGAATCTTCACCAGCGAGGTCGCGGCTGGTTGTCCGTTGCTCAGTGTCGCGCTGCCCGTCAGCGTGATCGGTGTTCCTTTCGGAGCAATGTCCGTCGCCGTGCTCACCGTCGCGCTGTAAGCCGCCGTGAGATGCAGCGGCACAGCTGAGATGAAGAGGTTGTTCGTCTCCACCAATTCCCCGACCTCGCTGTTCGCATCCGCCGTGATGACCAGCCAGTAGTCACCCGAAGCACGCGGCGCACGGAAGAGCCCCGCCTGATGATGCGTGCCATTCACGCCCAGAATTCCATCAAAGGTGATGTCCGTGATCAAATCATCGCCGCCGGGTGCTGCATCGGAGGAAAGCGCGACGCGGATGTGCTGCGGCTGCGAGGACGTGCCGAGGCCGACATTCCGCAGGTCAAAGCTGTAGCTCACTTCCGCTTCAGTTCCGAGAGCCGTCGCGTGAGCCAGGTTGGAGATGATCAAATCCGGCAGCAGTTCATCCGTCACGATCAGCGTGCTTTGGCCGCTTTGATAACCGGCTGCCGTCGTGCTGAAGACCACGCTTTGAGAACCGTCCGCGCTGGCATCATTCACACCACTGACCAGGAAGCTCACTGAGATGCTGTTCGCCGGGATCGTCACCGCGCTGCTCTGTGTCGTCTCGTCGTTTGGCGTGGCTGCGATGCTCACCACCAGCGGATCAGGCGTCGCGCTGGAGCGTGAAACCGTCGCGGTGACACTCTGGCCTTCACGCACAAACGCGGTGCTGAAGCTCAGCGTCAGAGCTGGGCTTTCGTTGTCGGTCACCGTAAGCGTGCGAGCTGGGCTTTGAGCGAGCACTGAGCTGGTGTCATCCAGCAGGAGCTTGGCTTGCAAAGACACGCTCTGAGTGCCGTCGGCGCTCGTGTCATCGAGCACGGTGACGGGCACCTGCGCGCTGCTGGCAAACGCTGGGATCGTCACTGAGGACGGCAGCGTCACGGCACCTGCATTGCTGTTCGTGAGCTGGAGAGTCACGGCGTTTTGATTCACCGGCGAGCGCGACACGGTGGCGATCACCGCACCGGCACCCGCGGTTTCGCTGACCTGCGAAACACTCAGCGTCAGATCAAGCGTCGGCGCATCATCGTCGTTCATGGTCACCTCGGTGAGAGCACCGTTGAAGCCCGGAGCAGCGGCTGAAACGTCATACGTGAAGGCAGTCTCAGGCGTCGCGTCTTGCTCAGCCTGCACGGCGAACGTCGTCGAGGCTGTGTTTGCCGGAATGGTCACCGTGAGTGGCGTGCTGAGCTGAGATGGCACCTCGGAGGTGAGCGTCACCACGAGGTCAGCTGCAGTCACCATGTTTCGCGTGATGGTGAAGGTCGTGCTCGCGCCTTCGCTGATGGTGGCCGTCGTTGGCGTGATGCTTAGCGCTGGAATCACCGGCACGTAGGTGATGTGAAGCGGCAGAGATGGCAGCGTGCTGCCAGCGCGATTCGTCGTTACCACGGTGAATTCATTGTCGCCTTCCTCCAGGCTAACCTGGAACCAGAAGGCTCCGTTCGGCTCCAGCGGCACCACATCTTCAATCAACTCCGAGCCACGATAGAGCGCTGTCTCACCATCCACCGAAGCAAATCCATGAATCGAGTAGGTCGTCTGGTCGGTGATCAAACCACTCGCCGGATAGTCCAGCCAAGGCCGCAGTGGCACGCCGAGTTCGACATGGACACTGCGAGTGGTTTCCACCGGCGTCGGCGTCGCATCATAAGCACGAGCGATGAGCGTGTAGTCGCCGTCCGTGATCGGCAGCAAGGACAAGAGTGCGCTGAATCCGTCGTTCGGAGTCGTGTCGGAGTTGATCAGCACTTCAGGGTCGCTGCCGCTCTGACGGTAGAAATCGACGCGCTGCGTGGAAGTCGCGCTGACGAGTTCGATGGCGAGCGTGCCGCTCTTCGTGAGCGTGTCGCCGTTGTTCAAAGTGCTGCCGTTGTAGGTCAACTGCACGACCTGCGGCACCGGACGGACGACATAGTTGCGAGCGATGATCTCGCTCGGATCAAGCCCGGCTGCGAAGGCACGAGCAAGCACGAGGGTTGTTTGCGTGAAGGTGACCGGAGCGCTGTAGAGCGTGGATGTTTCATCCGGCAGGCTGCCATCCGTGGTGTAGCGAATCGTTGCGCCGCCGGTCTGAGACGAAAGCGTCATCGTCACACTGCGATCGAAGTTGCCAGAAGCAGGAGACGCGAGTGGTGGCAGTGTTTGGCCAACTGGTAGCGAGCCATCAAACTCGACGACGAACGAACGGGTGAAATTGTTCACCGAGTCGGCGATGTCGATCCACTTCCGCTCAGTGCCAAAGAGCATGATACGGTTCTCATCGCTGCCACCGAAGTTATTGGGTTCGCCCGGAAGCCATGAGGTGAAAGTGAAGGCACCTTCGCCATGCATCCATTGCCAGTTGCCATCAGGTTCGGCGGAGCTGGAAGGCTGGTAGCCGCCTAGAAACGGTCCGACCCAGGCCCATGGCCCTGCATTGAACCAAAAGCCGCCGCTGGTGTTGTTTGCCAGATTGATGATGAATTGATTCTCCGCCTCCGAGGTAGCTGTCGCGAGATAGCCACCCATCGCAGTCGCGGCTGCTTCGGCTTCCAGAGCGCTAAGGGTTCCATCCCATACGATCACGCGATACGAGTGCTCATTGCCATCATCAGCCGCTGACCATTTCACGGTCGATCCCGGCGGCGAGACAATAGTGTATTGCTCTTCAAGGATGGCGCTCGGTGTGCTGCCTGTTTTGAAGGCACGCACGCGCAGTGTCGTGGTGCTGAGAAACCGCAGCGGCGTGGCGTAAAGCGCGGACGAGATGGTCGGCTCGCTACCATCGGTGGTGTAGCGCAGCTCGACCTCCGGCGTGCTGTGCGAGAGTGCGACGCTGGCCACACCATTGAAGACGCCTCCCTTCACGTTCGCATACGGCAACTCCAGAGCGCTAGAGCCGATCTGATAACGCGCGGTGATGTAGGACTCGATGGCCTGACGCTCCGTGGTCGTCAGCACTTTTTCAAACACCATCACCTCAGCGATCTGGCACTCCGCTGGGGCAAAAGGAAGCCAACCCACCGTCAATCCGCCGCCAAAGGCAAGACGACCGGGAATGCCATTCGCCACAGCGCTGTTCGTGGTCACGTCGCTACCGTTGAGATGCATCGTCGTGCTTGAGGGGCCATTCGTCAGCACCACGGTCGAGGGTTTGCGCAGCGGTAGTGGAGTTTGCGCAACCCCATCGGGAGCCCCATAGGCACTCGTATCGAAGCGGATATTCGGATACTCATGGAAGCTCTGAATCAAATGCCCAGCGTTGCCGCCGAGGTTTTGCACCACGGCGATGATGGTGCTCGGACGCTGGAAATCCATGGTCGGCACGCCGAGCATTACATCATCCACGCCGTCAAAACTCACAGTCGATTGGCCTCCCATGGAGCTGCTGTTCCAGGTCGGACGCTGGACGGAACCACCCTGGATCATGTCATTGCCATGACCGCTGAGATCCACCCAGCGCTCCACCTGCATCGCGCTGTTCGTGGTGACTCCCTGATCCGCACGCAGCCACATTTTCAAATCCGTGCTGCTGAAGGGAATAGTGCCACTGATGGTGCTCGTGGTCGGCGGCGCGACGGGTGCGGTGTAGATTTGGTATCGGGAGTTCAGGTAGCTCTCGACCAGCTTCCGTTCGGTGTCCGTCAGCGCATGATCATACACGATCACCTCCGCGATTTGCGACGTCGTGACATCCTCACCAGCACCATACACGCCGCCAAACGCGAGCCTCCCAGGTGATGCCGCGATCTCCTGCGGCGCCTCGGTGCGGTCTTCGCCATTCACATGGGCGTGGGTCGAAGTGACATCATTCGTGACCGCTGTGATGCTTGGTTTGAGAGCATCTGCCACACGCGAGACGAAGCCAGCATTGAACAAGCCGCCATTCGCGAAGACGCCATCGTGACGAATTGACCAGCTCGGAGGCGCGCAGTTCTGCACCACAGAGCCGTAGTTGTCGCCAGCGAGCATTTGGTACACCACAAACACCGTCGAAGGCCGCGTGATGTTCATTGCTGGCACGCCGACGAGGCCATCATCCACACCATCGAACCGCACCGACGACTGGCCACCGATGCCTGAGGAAACAAGGCCCGGACGCTTCGCCGTGGTGTCCTGCACCATGTCATTGCCGTGACCGCTCAGATCGTTCCAGCGTTCGAGTTGATTCAGGCTGTTCAAAACCACGCCCTGATCCGCACGCAGCCACATTTGCAATCCACTGCTGCTCAGCGGCAAGGTCGTCGCTGATGAATACACCGCCTGCGCGATGCTGCTCGCCAGCGATCCTGATTTGAAGGCGCGCGCCTTCACCATCGTGCCCGCAGTCACGCTGAAGCTTGCCGTGTAAAGTGAAGAGGCCGCGCTCGGCTCGCTGCCATCGGTGGTGTAGCGGATCTCGGCACCCACGGTGTCGTCGGTCAGCGTGACCGTCGTATTGCTGCTGACGATCTGGCTCGCCGGACTGATACGCGGCGTGGTCACGGTTGGTGTGTAGAGCGCGTAGCGTTGAGCGAGGTAGCTCTCGATCTGCACGCGTTCGCTCTCGGTGAGCACACGATCATAGACGACGATCTCCGAGATCTGAGAGAACACACTCTCCACTCGCATCCCCTCACCGCCGCCCAGCGCCAAGCGTCCTGGCGCTCCATCAACGATGCTGGGACTGAAGGACCAATCCTCGCCATTCACGGTCATGCGCGATTCAGTGGTCGTGGTGGTGAGTGTCGCCACCACCTTCTGAGCCGGGTCAGGCACACGAGTCGTCACGGCGCCTGTGTTAAAGATGCCGCCATTCACATGAAAGACCCACCCATTGATGCCCCAGCCAACAGGGCCGCTGTTTTGAATGATGTGCCCCACGCCGCCATTCAGCCGCTCATAGACGATGAACACCGTCGAAGGCCGCGCGAAGTTCATCGCCGCCACACCGAGCAGGCCATCATCCACGCCATCGAAGCGAATCGACGCCATGCCACCGATCCCGGGCGTCATCACCGAAGGCCGACGCGAAGCGATGCTCTGCTCAAAGTGCAGCGAGTGCCCCGATTGATCCTGCCACTGCGACACATGCCCCGCGGCATCCAGCACCACACCCGCATCGGATTTCCACCAGCCAGCATAGCCTGCAACAGGTGGCGTTTGAGCATAAAGGGAAGCGCTAAGCAGCGCGAGTGCGACGAGGATTCTCATAATGAAAAGGGCGGTTTCATCACGAGCAGCCCCGACACGCAGGCCGAGGTTACAAGATCGCATGGAAAAGTTGTCCAAACTTAGGTATTAAGGTCTCTCACGTCATGCCCTCCCGCGCTCCCTTTCCCGCCACTGCCTGGACTCAGGTGCTCACGGCTCAAACCGAGGCACCAGAGTCGCGCGACGCACTCGAG
>JBILPY010000267.1:0-6121 GCA_044373575.1 Prosthecobacter sp.
TACACCTTCAATGCGATGGCCAACCGTACCCTGGTGGCGAACTTCACCGCTATCGCGGGTGGCAATCGCACGATCACCACGGCTTCCAGTCCTGCGGCTGGTGGCACCACCTCAGGCGGTGGTGTGTTTGCCGATGGCACGAGCATCACCGTCTCTGCGGTGCCAAATGCAGGCTACATGTTCAAACGCTGGAGAGTCGGTGGCACCAACGTGAGCAGCTCCGCCAACTACACCTTCACGGTGACTGCGGATCGCGCACTCTCGGCGACGTTTGTGCCAGTGGCCACGATCAACACAGCCTCGGCTCCTGCCAATGCTGGCACCACCAGTGGTGACGGCGAGTTTGAAGACGGCGACAACGTGACCGTTCAGGCATTCCCCAACAATGGCTACACCTTCGCCAACTGGACGGAGAACGGTAACGTGGTGAGTGTGGATGCAGCCTTCACCTTCAAGGCGCGCCCCGACACAGCTCCTGTCCGCAATCTCGTGGCGAACTTCACTGGCGGCGTCAGCTACACCATCAACGCCAGCGCGGCACCCGCAGCGGGCGGCAGCGTGACCGGCGGCGGCACGGTGGCCGGCGACAGCAATGTCACCCTCACTGCCACAGCCAACGCGGGCTACACATTCGTCAATTGGACGGAAGCCAGCGTGCAGGTCAGCGCCTCGGCTGCCTACTCATTCACAGCGACCGCGAATCGCACTCTCGTGGCGAACTTCGTCGCAGGTTACAGCATCACCACCTCCGCCTTCCCTTCCATCGGTGGCGCGACCAGTGGCGGCGGCTCGATCAATGCTGGCGCTAGTGCCACCCTCGTGGCGACAGCAAGCCTGGGCTACACCTTCACGAACTGGACCGACGCCGTCGGCACCGAAGTCAGCACTTCCGCGACCTACACCTTCACACCGACAGCGAGCGGCAGTTATGTGGCCAACTTCAGCGCGCCACCTCTCGGCATCCACTTTGACTTCGACACCGCCACACCGGTCCTGGCTCTCGATCAGGCGCTGCCGTTGACTCAAACCAGCGTCGGTTACGGAGCAACGTTCGATTCGCCCGTGGTCGATGCCTTCAAGATCACCACCGAAACAGCGAGCGGCCGAGTCTTGTCCAAGTTCAGTGGCAACTATCTCGAACCCACCGCCGATGCAGGCACGCTGACGATCCAGTTGGATCAGCCCGTGACCGGCATCAGCATCGACTTCGCCACGGTGGAGCTGGTCAATGTTCCTGTGGCCTCGAACATCCAGATCACCGCTATCGACAACTCCAGCGGCGCTCCCGTCCAGGTTGGTACCGGTATCGCCCACGGCACTGTCACCGTTGGCGATACGCTCCCTGTCGGCACGATCAATTTCAACAGCGACTCGCCGTTCGACCAAATCACACTGCAACTGCCTGACGCACCTGTCGGCGCGGTGCGCTTCCTCGTCGATAACATCACCATCAGCCCCGCTGCCAGCACCGGTGGCTCCATGCAGCTCGACAATCCGAACTGGAACATCACGCTGACCGACTTCGGCTACTCTGACTTCCTGCTCGATAACACGCCTGGCTTCGAAGGTCGTGAGTATCTTTCCGGTGAATGGGGCAGCGCTGTGGCCTACCAGCGCACGGGCCACACACAGAGTCCGACTTGGTTGGAGCCCAACTTCCTCTTCCCTGATTGGAGGACCAACTCCGACTTCACCGTCGTCGAGGGCATCCATCTCATCGGCAGCAACCTCGACGGCCTGCCCATCGCTCAATCCGTGATCTCCAATGGTGATCTCGAAATCACGCTTCGCTTTGAGATGGTCGATACCGTCACCGGCACGCCGATGGGTGTGAAGCCAGCCTCAGCAGCGGGCGCTCCCGTCTCGGTAAACAGCAACCGCTATGTGATGAACCAGACCTTCACCGTGAAGAACATCAGCGGTGTGCAGATCACGAACGTGCAGCTCTTCCACCTGCTCCACGGCTTCATCTCACAGCGTGGTCAGTTCGACAACCGCAGCTACGTCGGCAAGTTGCCAGAGTATCAGTATGACATGACCATGTCCGGCGTGGATGCAGGAGCCGCTGGCACACAAAGCTCCTCGATTGGTCTGGAGGATCTCATCGGCTTCCATTCCAAAGTGGCACCGAGTGCTTTCGAGATCGGTCACTACGGCATCGAGAACAATGGCATCGACGATCACTCCGTCGGCAAACCCAGCGATGGCGTGCATCTCTCCGTGGAAGACAACTGGACAAGCGGTCCCTATCTCGCCCGCAAGAACCGCGACACCTTTGCGCCCGCAGATCGCTGGATCTCCGGTGCACAGCGTTGGGAACTCGGTGCCATCGCCCCAGGCCAGAGCGTGAACTTCGACATCGTGCTCAGCCTGCTCACCGGCACGAAAGTCGTCGTCGATGGCGGTGGTAGCACCAAAGGCGGCGGCAGTTGCAACGGCGGCTCCACTCACTCCGGCGGCGTCGATTTTGAGTTCGAAGACATCGATCAGGAAGGCACCTTCTTCGGCGAATTCAGCGAAGCCGACGACGACGAGATCACCGAGCGTGAGCTGGAAGGTGAATTCGAGCTGCCCTCCTTTGAAACACCGAATGGCACGCGTAAACAGCGCTGGAACCTCAAATACAGCGGTGCCCACACCGGCAACATCAAGCTCAAGTTCGCCTACAATCCCGCTCTGCTTCCCGCTGGCTACGATGAGAACCAACTCGTCATCTATCACTTCAATAATGGTGTGTGGGAGAAGCTGCCATGCAAAGTGGATCCCTCGACCAATGTCATCGAAGCCATCACTCCGAGCCTTTCGCCTTTCATGCTCGGCGTGAATGACGTGGTGGTGAAGCCTGATATCGCTCTCTCCGTGGACACTCCCGGCGCACTCAGCGTCTCCTGGCCCGAGTCCTTCACCGGCTGGACACTTCAGGAAAGCCCTGATCTCAATCCCACCAACTGGTTCAACTCTTCACGCGCCATCACGACCGTGAACGGCACTAGCGCCGTGACCGTGCCGATGAGCTCCGGCAGCCGCTTCTTCCGTCTCGTGAAGCCCTGACTGCTGCCGGAGATTCAAACTCCTCATCCTCCACCACCATGAAAGCCACTCTCGACGACACCTCCTTCGGCCAGCAGACAGACGCCTGCTCCGAATGGTTCGAGAGTGCGCTGCGTGGTGACGAGGCTGCGGCCACACGTCTCTATCAGCATTGCGTGCCCTTGCTGCGCGGATGGCTGGCCACTCGGCTTTCAGAGACACAGGCGGCAGATCTGGCGCATGATGCGATGGTTCATGCTTTCAGAAAACACACGCTGTTCCGTTCTGGTACGGTATTCATCCCCTGGCTGAGAACTCTGGCATGGCACATGGCGCTCAATCAGACCCGCAATGATGCGCGTGAGCAAAGCCGCATCATCGCATGGGTCGATCAGCAGCGGCTCCAGGAGGCCCATGCAGAGGGCGAAAGTGAACGACGCTTCGCCGCCATGGATCGCTGTCTTTTCACTCTGCCAGAAGCACAACGGCACTTGCTCCATCTCCACTATGCAGAAAAACAAACCAGTCAGGCCATCGCCGAATCCCAGGGCCGCACGCGTAGCGCGATCGCCGTCAGCATCCATCGCATCTGCCAGAAAATGCGACGCGATCTCAGCGTCATGGAAGCAGATGATGACCATTTGGTAATGAACGAACAATAACTAGCGAAGTCACCTCTATCACGCGTTAGAGATACCCTCCCTAAAACATGCGGCATTCCCTGAAACAGCGCTTCATCGCACTCACGCTCCTGATGGCTTACACCATCACTGGCACGTCGGTGATGCCTGCTGCCATGGCGCTTGCCGCTTGGATTGATGGCAGTCACAGTCTGGTTGTGTCGCAGTCGGAAAGTGGCATGAAGCTCACACTGCATCATCGCAGTGACGCCTACACCCCAGAGGTAAATGATCATCATAATGCACTGGCCCGTGTGCTAGTGCGTCTCTGCAAGGCCTCCGATGCAGGTGATCATCAGCTTGTCTCCTCGCAGTTTGACTCAAGCGCCAACAGTGTGCGCGAAGACTTGGCTCGTGCTGCCAAGGAAGCCCCGCAGGTCAATCAGGCCGCCACCTTTCAACTGACGCTCATCGCCATCAATCCCGCACGCGACACAACTCGCTCCAGCGGTTTCAAGGAAGTGCAAATGCCACTGCACCGCATCCTTCCGATGCTCGCCACCGTGCAGCTTATGATCTGAGAGAGGGGCGGCATACAGCCGTCAGCCGACGCCCAAGCCATCGTGCAGGGTTCATCCTGCATCGGGCTGGGCATCCCATGCACCACGTCTTCCGCGTGATCCAAAGTTCGACTCTTTCCTTCTACCTCTCTCATGAAATTTTGCTCATCCCTTATCCTATCAGCCGCCCTGATCACTTATAGCGCCTCACTTCTTTCAGCGCGTGATTCAACCGCTGTCACCAGTGGCGACCTCGTCACCGAAGCACTCCAAAAAAATCCTGAAGTCCGCTTCTATGAAGCCGAGATCGCCGCTGCACGCGGTGGTCGCCAGTCTGCTGGCCAGCTCGCCAATCCTGAACTCAACACTGAACTCGGTGGCATGGGTATCGCCGCGCAGAAAGACGGTCTCGTCTGGCGTGCGCAGATCCTTCAGACCTTCGATTTCCCAGGGCGTATGTCCCTGCGGAAAGCCATCGCGGATCGGGACATCACGCTCGCCGAGCTAGGGCTTCAGCAGTTCAAATCCCAGCTCTCGAATGAAGTCCGCGCCCGTGCTGGCGACGTCATCTTGCTGAAGCGCAAGGAAGACGCCGCTCGCAGTGTCCGCGAGCGCCTGGAGGCTCTCATCGACGTGCTCGTGCAGCGTGATACTGGCTCAGTCAGTGCCTTGCTCGAACGCCGCATCCTCGAAGCCACACTGCTCACCAGCGACCGCACTTTGACCGATGCCTCAAAGCAAGTCCGCGAAGCCATGGCGACGCTCGCCGTGCTTTGTGGTCGTGGTCCAGACCAAGCCATTCAACTCAGCGGCGCTGTCACCTCATTTCCAAATGCGCCGCAGATGGAAACCCTGAAGCAGCAGGCAGCTCGCACGAACTTCGATCTCCAGCAAAAGCGGCTCAATGTTGCCAAGCAGGGTCTCAAGATCGACCTCACCAAGTCCGAGCGCTGGGGCAACATCACCTTTGGCCCCTACATGGCCGGACAGCACGCCGGAGGTACGCAGATCGAAGGCGGTTTCGCCTTCTCCATCCCGCTTCCACTTTGGAATAAAAACAAAGGCAATGTCGCTGCTGAGGAGGCCCGCTCACAACAGGCCGAAGCTCTGCTCCTCGCCACCTTGCGCGATCTGGAGCGCGACCTCTCCGTCCAGCGCTCCGCCTATCTCGCCGAGCTTGATGCCCTGTCCCGTTGGAGGCCCGAGAGTGAAAAGCAGTTCGCTGACGCCGCCGCTGAAGCCGACCGCCACTACCGTCTCGGCGCGGTGCCTGCCGCGACCTATGTCGAAATGCAGCGAGGTTATCTCGACGCCATGGATTCGCTCATCGAGTCCCGCCGCAATGCCTGGAAGCACCGCATGGAGATCGAGCGCCTCACCGGCAGCGCCCTCACGGGCGAATCCGTCACTCCAAAGATCACCACTCGCTGAGCCATGATCTCATCCATCATCGACTTTTCATTGAAGAACCGCTTCCTCGTCATCATGGGGTCGCTGCTCTTGCTCGCGGCTGGGATCTTCTCTGCCATGCATCTCCCTGTGGACGCGGTGCCCGACATCACGAACACGCAGGTTCAGGTCAACACCGCCGTACCAGGACTCGCGCCTGAGGAGACGGAGAAGCTCGTCACCTATCCGCTGGAACTCGCGCTCGCAGGCATTCAGGGCGTGGAGGAATTCCGCTCGCTCACGAAGTCTGGCCTCTCGCAGGTCACGCTCGTGTTTCGTGATGGCTCGGACCTTTTCCGTGCCCGGCAGCTCGTGAGCGAACGTCTCGTGCAGGTGGAACTGCCAGATGGCCTCAGCCCGCAGATGTCACCCATCAGCACCGGCCTCGGTGAGATCGTCTATTACACGCTCGACTACAAAAAGGACGCTCCGCAGCGCAAACAAACACGCGAGCGCCAGCTC
>JBILPY010000268.1:0-6118 GCA_044373575.1 Prosthecobacter sp.
CCCCTCTGGACGGATCGCCGCCACGATCTTTTCCAGATTCTGATGCTGGACTAGAATGGGGTTTCCCTTGGGCCTGTGAATAAGTTTGCCGAGATGATGATCACGTATTTGACAAAGCAGGGGCACCGGGTAGTCTCCGCGCCCCTGTTTCCGGGGTGGGCATGATTCGTTAATCATGTCGCGCCTCGTGATGCGGTGACTGTCACTCGACTCCCCCTACACGTTTATGCCGAAAAGAACCTATCAAGCCTCCAAGCGCACCCGGAAGCGCCAATTTGGATTCCGTGCCCGCATGAAGACGGAGAATGGCCGCGACATCCTGCGCCGCCGCCGCCGCATCGGACGCAAGCGTCTTGTGCCAAAGGGCGTGGAAGTCCATTACGAGCGTCACGTCCAGCAGCACTCCTAGTGCTCTGAGATTCGGCGTCCCTGGTCCATGCGCCTGCCATCACGCCTTCATCTGAAGGAATCTCGCGATTTCGCGGTGATGCGGGCTCAGGGCCGCAGCCAGTCGGGCCGGTACTTTGTACTGGCCCTTCTGCGTGATGAGGGGGTCGGTGAATTCCAGTTTGGCCTGATCACAGGCAAAAAATTGGGCAACGCCGTCGCCCGCAATCGCCTCCGCCGACAGATGCGCGAAATCATCCGAGAGCATCGGGCCGAGATCGCACCTGGCTGGAAGTTTGTCACCATTGCACGCTGGCGTGCTCCTGAAGCGGACTTCGCCGAGTTAAATCAGGACTGGGCCCGTCTGGCCCGCCGGATGGGACTCTTCTTGAAACCTGCCGCTGCCGTGCCATGAAGCTGCTCGTTCGTTTTTTCATTCGTGGTTACCAGCGTTTTATCTCCCCGGTCATTCATAGTGTCGGCGGTCCGGGTTCGGGCTGCCGCTTCACACCGACCTGCTCGGAGTACTTTCTTCAAGCCGTGGAAAAACACGGCGTATTTCGCGGTGCCTGGCTCGGCACGCGACGCATTCTCCGCTGCCATCCGTGGGGAGGGCAGGGGCACGATCCCGTGCCTGACTCCACGTGCGGTCATCGACACACTCATCTCAAATAGCCTCCGCAATTTCTAACCTCATGGATCGCAAAGCCTGGATCGTCGTCATTCTCTGTAGCATCGGCATCGCCCTCAACGCTTGGTATGCCAGCAAAAACCCGCCGCCAGCGCCCCCCGCTGTGGTGTCCACCGCCGCACCTGCCAAACCGGCAGCCGGCAGCACGCCACCGGCAATCAATGCAGCAACGGCTCCTGCCGCCGCCGCCACACCCGTCCTTCCCGAAGAAACGCACGCCATCACACGCGGCAGCGTGACTTGGAACTTCACTACCTTGGGTGGTGGTATTTCCAAAGTGCTGCTCGCTGGCACCGACAAGATCACCCTGAACGAACACGGTAAGGAACCCATCGGCGCACTGCGTCGTGAAGCCGCTGGCAATGACCCTGTCGCCTACAAGATCGTCGCCAAGAGTGACAAAGGCATCACCTTTGAAGGCACCAGCGTCGAAGGCATCACCATCCGCAAGGAATTCGCCGTCGCCGAGGGCGAAGGCAGTGACGAGCACCTCATCAATCTCAACGTCACCCTGACCAATACGGGCAAAGTCGCCCACAAATCCGAGGAGTACTATCTCTACACAGGTGCAGCAAATTCCATCAGTCCTGATGAGGCTCTGAAGCCTGCGTTCTTCTGGAATGACTCGGGCGATGCCCACCAGCGCAGCACGGCAGAGTTCAAAGAGGGTGGTTTCCTTGGCTTCATGTCCACCCCTCTCGCTGAAGTCCGCAGTTCCCACACCCGCCTCCGCTACAGCGGCGTGATGAGCCGCTTCTACGTCAGTATCCTGAGCCATGAGGCTGAGCCGGATAAGCCGGGCAAGGTCTGGGCCTCCAGCTTCCTGCTCGATCACAGCCAAGATAAGTTCAAAAACTCAACGGGTCATGACAGCGACCACGCCATCCAGGCTGCTATGGGCATGCCGCCCATAGATTTGGCTCCCGGAGCCGCACAGACGGAAAAGTACAGCCTCTATTCCGGTCCGAAAGAGTATGCCCGTCTCGACGACCTCGGTGGTCAGCGCGACTTCGTCATGTTCTACGGCATGTTCAGCTTCATCAGCAAGCCACTGAACCGCCTCATGCGCTGGATGCATGACTTCAGTGGCAACTGGGGTCTGGCCATCATCCTGATGACCATCATCATCCGCACCATCCTCTGGCCGCTTCAGGCCAAGTCCCAATACTCCATGAAGCGCATGGGCAAGCTGGCCCCGCTCATGAAGGAGCTTCAGGAAAAGCACAAAGATAATCCTCAGCAGCAGCAGATGGAGGTCATGAAGCTGTACAAAGAATACGGCGTCAGCCCGGTCGGCGGCTGTCTGCCCATGCTGCTTCAGATCCCCATCTTCTTCGCCTTCTACGGCGTGCTGCAAAACGCCGCCGAACTGCGTGGTCAGGGATGGCTCTGGGTGAATGACCTCTCCCTCGCCGACACCGTCACCCAGATCTTTGGCTACAATGTCAACCCGCTGCCGCTCATCATGGGCGTGACCATGATCGCCCAGATGAAGCTGACGCCTCAGCCTACCACCATGGACAAGAGCCAGAAGATCATGATGAATGTCATGCCCTTCTTCTTCCTCTGGATCTGCTACAGCTTCGCCTCCGCCCTCGCCCTCTACTGGTCGGTCACCAATATCTACGCCATCGTTCAGAGCTGGATCATGAAGCTCTACATGCCCGAGCCCGAGCTGAAAAAAGTCGAGCGCATGCCCGTCGGCCCGGCTCCCCAGAATCCCTTCTTCAATCCTGGCAACCCCACCCACAAGGACAAGAAGACCAAGCTCAAGACACCGAAGCTCGGCGGTTAGTGCAAGGTGGGGTCATACTGCCCCAAAATAGCCTTGCCTCGCCCCCGGCCAGCGTGCATCACTCGCCAACTCTCCCCCCTTTCTCATGCAGTTCGTCTTCCCCACCCATCTCCAGCTTGGCAATGAGCACAGTGAAGGCTTCCATCAGGAGTTGCTTCGTGGTCTGACTCACAAGCTCAACAACCTCCTTGCCGTCATTCAGGGCTTCAGCAGCCTCGTTCTGATGACCGATGATCTCGATCCCGGCATCGCGGAAAACATGCAGCACATCCGCGAGGCCTCCGTCGGCGTCGCCAATCTCAGTGAGCGCATTCGTGGAGCCGGTGGCTGTGCGAAGCTCCAGATGCAGTCGCTGAATCTGAACGAATACCTCAGTGTCATCCAAGCCGCACTGCTGGATCCCTTCACCAAGAACAATGTCCAGCTTGAAGCCGATGTGCAGCAGGGCCTGCCGCCCATCAATGCCGATCCCACCAAGATCAAAGACATCCTCATCGAGGTGCTCAAGAATGCTGCCGAAGCCGCCGGTCCCGTCGGTGGTCGCGCCATGCTGAAAATCGCCGGCCCAGGCGTCATCACTCCCGCCGATCAGCGTCGGGTGGACATCCTCGTCAGCAATACCGGCAGCACCATCACCCCGGACAAGCTGCCCCAGGTCTTCCGTGCTTTTTATGGCAGCAAGACCAGCAACCATCTCGGCCTTGGTCTCACCATCTCCGCCATGCTCGCCCATCAGATGGGCATTCAGATCGGCATCGCCTCCGAGAACAACACGACCACCGTCTGGCTCAGTTGCCCGATGGCCTGAGTTCCTCTGCGCTGCCATTTGCATTCATTGGAAAACTGCGCGAATCGGACGTAAGTACGTCACCCCATGTATCCACCCGGCATTCTTCGCGCCCGCGTCGCACTCGCAGGCCTGATCGGCATCCTTCTCACGATGGTCACTCTGGCGCAGACACCTGCCCCAGTCGTTCCGCCTCTGCCCGTGCCGCCGAAACCAGGTGAGGCCGCCGGCAAGGCCAGAATCCCCGAGGATCTCCTCGGTGACGAGCATGTCCGCGAGGAGTTTGGCGTCAATGAGTTCACCACGCCCAGCATCCGCAAACTCTTCGAGATGCTCGACGGCCTCGGCAGGCTCTCCTACGATGCTCTGAAGCGGCCCATCACCCGCAAGACTCCCTCGGACCGCGTGCTCGTCTCGCTCGGCCTTGGCAGCCTCATCGCCGATGGTTTCCTCATCGTACAGTGTGAGAAAGTGGAGGCCATGGAAGACGTCGGCCGCGCCTTGATCAAATACGCCAAGGTCCTCGGCACCGGCGACCGCATGAACCGCCACACCCAGAGCCTCTTCGAGCACAGCATCGAAGGCCATTGGGACAAACTCCGCAGCGAGCTCTCCCTCACCCAGGCTGACGTCGAGGCCGAAATGGTCCAGCTCCGCGATGTCGATATCGCCCACCTCGTCAGCCTCGGCGGCTGGGTGCGTGCCTTTGAGATCGCCAGCCGCACTGTCGCCGAAAACTATTCCGCACAGAAAACTCCGCGCCTCATCCGCCCCGACATCGCCGAGTATTACCGCGATAGCTTGAGCAATCTCAATCCCACCCTTCAGGCCAATCCCTCTCTCTCCGCGCTCAGAAAAGGCCTGGATGAGATCGTCCCACTCATGGGCGGTCCTGATGCCAAGACCCTCACCGAAGAGCAGACCAAAAAACTCGCTGACAAAGCCGCCGAACTGGCCCGCATCGTCACCGAGCCCATGAAGGGCTGAGGCCGCTTGCTTCCCGTTTCTATTTCTCATGGCCAATCTCTCGCCGGAACAACTCGCCAAAGTCGAACAGTGGGCAGCCGAAGGTGGCAGCCTCAATGACGTACAAAGCCGTCTGAAGAGCGAGTTCGACATCACGCTGACCTACCTCGAAGCGCGCCTCCTCATGCTGGAGGTCGGCGTACGGATCAAAGACAAGCCGCGCGAACAGCCCAAGCCCGAAGAGCCCGCTCCCGCCGCTGATTTCCCGGAAGATGTCCCCGAAGACTTCGCCGCCGATGAATCTCCCACGGATGTCGATGATCCTTCAGCCTTGCCCTCCGGCGGCACCGTCACACTCACGGCTGATCAGATCACCGCACCCGGTGCCCTGATTTCTGGCAGCGTCACCTTCAGTGACGGCCAGGTCGCCAAATGGTCACTGGATCAAATGGGCCGTCTCGGTCTCGGCGGAGCCCCGCAGGGCTATCAGCCGCCCAAGGGAGACATCCCGCAGTTCCAGCAGCAGCTCGATCTGCTCATGCAGCGCGCCGGCTTCTAAAGCCGGTCACTCCACCACACTGCGCACCTCTCCCTGGTGCAGACGCGTGATCAGTTTGTCGCCCGGCTTCACCGCCGCCGCATCTTTCAGACTGCGACCATCCGCCGTCATCGTGAAGGAAAAGCCGCGAGACAGCACCGAGTCCGGCCCCAGATTGCGCAGCAGATCCGCCCGCCCCGCCAGCCGGTCCTCCATCCGCGTCAGCCGATGTTCCAGCGCCTGGCGCAGCAGCGTCGCCTGTGTCTCCACCTGATGCGCCGCCTCCGTGATCACCACCCGTGGATGATGCTGCGTCAGCACCTGATGGCTGCTTGTCAGCACATCCGTCAGCCTTTGCAGTTGCTCCCTCACGCCCTCGCTCAGCAGCGTCTCATGCTCATCCACCCGCTGGGCTGCCCTCTCCAGAAAGCGCATCGGCTCATGTTGCAGCGGCCCCTTCGCCATCAGCTCCAGCACATGCTCATGATGATCCAGCAGCGTCTGCATCCGCGTTCCCATCCGTGATGCCGTCGCCTCAAAAAAGCGCCGCAGCTCGGACAGATCAGGCGCGATCAATTCCGCCGCAGCGCTCGGTGTCGGCGCGCGCAGATCCGCCACAAAGTCCGCAATCGTAAAGTCAATCTCATGCCCCACCGCAGAGATCACCGGAATCCGCGAATCAAAGATCGCCCGCGCCAGCGACTCCTCATTGTAGGCCCACAGATCCTCGATGCTGCCGCCGCCACGCCCGATCACGATCGTGTCCGGCGTCGGCAGACCATGATGCGCCGCCTCATTCAGCACCCGCAGCGCCGCGATGGTTTCCTTCTCCACCCCCACCCCCTGCACCCGCACCGGATACACCAGCACCCGCAGCCACGGCGCGCGCCGGGTTAAAATGTTCAGCATGTCCTGGATCGCCGCCCCCGTGGGCGTAGTCACCAGCGCCACCAC
>JBILPY010000269.1:0-6117 GCA_044373575.1 Prosthecobacter sp.
GACATGAAGCAGCACGGTGTGTGAAGCTGGTGGCGGAGGCGCTACAACATGCGCATGACCACGGCGTGCTGCATCGCGATCTGAAGCCTTCGAACATCCTGCTCGATGAAGAGAACGAGCCCCACATCACCGACTTCGGCATCGCGCGCATCGGCACGAGCAGCACCAGAGCTGCGCAACTCACGCGCACGGGGCAGATGCTTGGTTCACCCGGTTATGCAGCGCCGGAGCAAGCGCTCGCGGGCACGGCAGATGTACGCACGGATGTGTATGGACTCGGCGCGCTGCTTTATCATCTGCTCACCGGCCGCCCACCGTTTCAGGGACCGACGATGGATGCCATCTTGATGCAGCTTCGTGAAAGCGATCCTCTCTCGCCTCGCAAACTGAACCCCAGCGTGCCGCGTGATCTGGAAACGATCTGCCTGAAGTGCCTGCACAAGCAACCCGAAGGCCGCTACGCCACGGCCACAGCCGTGGCGGAGGATTTGAGCCGCTTTTTAGATGGCAGTGCCATCCTCGCGCGTCCGCTGAGTTCGCTGGGGAAAGTCTGGCGCTGGACACGGCGGCATCCCGGCATCGCAGCGATGCTTTCGGTCATCGTGCTGCTGGTGCTGGCGATGATCGGTGGCTCGCTGGCCTTTGCGCGGCATCAGGCACGGGTGGAGCATCGCACCTCGCTCATCTCGGAGGCCCGGTCTTTGAGGCAAACAAGACTCGCTGGCAGCCGGACGGAGGCATTGAACAAACTGAGCGAAGCATGGGCCATCGCTCCCTCCGCCGAGATCCGCACGGAAGCCATCGCCTGCCTGGCTTTGCCTGAAATCGGTGACTTGAAGCTTGAAAGCATCGAGACGCCCAATCTCACACGCAGCGCTGATGGGAAACGTGAGGCAGCTTTCGATCAAAACGCCCTCGTGGTCCGTGAAACCGCCTCACAGCGCGAAGTCGCCCGTTTGCCAAACGTGAAGCTTGGATCTCTCGTGAAGCTCGACGACCACGGTGAGCGCATCGCCATCGTCGAGTCACAAAGCGGGACACTGCGGCTTGTCTCGCTCGCTGATCAACGCGTTTTCGCCACCTGCGAGCATCCACTGCATCTGCACAGCCTCGACTGGGCGGGCGACCTCATCGCCACGGGTTGTGAGAACCGCTTTATCTACATTTGGGATGATCACGGCCAGCTCAAGCACCGCCTTAGTGGCCACGATGCTCCGAACATCCGCGTCGCCTTTCGTCCGCGCAGCCAGGAGCTCGCCAGCACCTCGTCCGATGCACATGTGCGCCTCTGGCATGCCGCACGTGGCGTCGAGATCGTGCGCAGCGAGGTCGAGCATCGCCTGCACACCGCGCTTTGGTGGAGCGACGACGGCATGCGGCTCTTCGGAGCCGTCGCAAGTAATCAGGCCGAAGCCTTTGCGATTCAGCCCTCGTCCTGCTTTGAACTGCTCACACCACCTCAGGAGGAGCCACACAGCGAAAACCTCGGCAGCGCCGACGTCAGCGGTGATGGGCGACTGGCGGCGGTGATCGATGAAGCCTCCCTCCGTGTCTGGGATTTCCACACAGGCCGCCTCATCCATCAACAGCCCAAACCGCACGGCCAATGGCTCAGCGCCCTCTTTTCACCCGATGACAAGAAGCTGTGGACCTGCGGCTGGTCAGAGGAACTCGCCGAACGTGATCTCCAGGCTCTGCAAACGCCACGAACGCTTTTGCCCGGCCAGGGCAGCCTGCTTCGTGATGTCACCGCCGACGGCAAACAACTCCTGCTCAGCAACAACGGCACTGGACTCTATCTCGTCGTGCCCACCGACGGCTCAAAGCCGGTGCGCATCAAGCATCCGGGAACGCTGGCGAGCCTGATGGCACCCGATGGCCGCTGGCTCGTCACCTCTAGCTACCAAACTCCCGGTGCCAAAGTGTGGTCCCTGCCGAAGGGCAGGCTGCTTCACACACTGTGCGAAAATGAGACGGTCACCCAGGCGGTCGCCTTGGGGCAGGAGCGTCTCGTTTTGAAGGTCAGCGGCTCCGGCCGCATCTTCCGAACGAAGGATTGGGTCCAGGAACGCACGCTGCCAGCCAGTCTGCGCCTGAACTGTCTCGCCGCATCATGCGATGGAATGTTGCTCGCCACGCTCGACAACAATGAGGTCCGCATCCTCGAAACGAGCACCTTCACCGAAGTCACTCGCCTGGCCTTTCCCGCTCACATCCGCTGGCCCGGCGAATGCCACCTCGTCTTTGATGCCGATGCCTCCCATCTGCTCGTGCATACCGCGCTGGGCAGCGTGTGTCGCTGGGATTTGAAGGCTTTGCGGCAAAGCCTCGGGAAGCTTGGGATGGACAGTCCATGATGGCGGCGGATGATGCGCCCGCCATTTCAGCATGACTTGGGAAACCATCACCCTCCTCTTCTGCGCCGGCCTCAGCGCGGGCTTCATCGACGCCATCGCGGGTGGCGGTGGATTGATCTCGGTGCCTGCGCTGCTGTGGGCGGGATTGCCGCCGCAGATGGCGCTGGGCACGAACAAGATGCAGTCCACCTGGGGCACGCTGATGGCGGTGCGGAAGTATGCGAAGGCGGGGCTCGTCTCATGGCATCAGGTGCGGCTCACGGTGCTGGTGACGTTTGTGTTTGCCTGCCTCGGCACTTGGACGGTCACGCAGGTGAGCAATGAAGTGCTGAGAAAGATCGTGCCGTGGATGCTGCTCGGCATCGCGGTGTATGTGCTGCTCAGTCCGAGTCTGGGAAAGACGTCCGCCAAGGCACGGCTGAGCCTGGCGGCCTTCGCCTGCCTCGCGGGCAGTGTGCTGGGGTTTTATGATGGCTTCTTCGGTCCGGGCACGGGCACCTTTTGGGCCATGGCCTGCATCTCACTGCTCGGGCTGGAGCTGACACGCGCGACGGCCTTTACGAAGGTGGTGAATCTAACGAGTAATCTCGCATCGCTGCTCGTCTTCGTGATCTCCGACCGTGTGCATTACCCCATCGCTGCAGCCATGATCGCCGGGCAGCTCATTGGTGGAAGACTCGGTGCAGGCATGGCGATCAAGCATGGCGCGCCATTCATTCGCATCATCTTCATCACGGTCGTGTTCGCGATGGTGATCAAGCTGCTGTGGGATCAGTTTGGCGCAGCTTGAAGAGGAGCTTCATCACGATCCACGCGGCGAGCACTCCGCCCGTCACATCCGCCAGCCAGTCCCAGGGATCATTGCCACTGCGGCCAGGGGTGAAGGTCTGATGATACTCGTCCAGCGCGCCAATGATGGCCGTGAAGGGGAGACTGCGGAGAACCAGCGTGCGCCAGGCGGGCACTGGACTGGCCTTGCCAAAAAGCGCGAGCAGCAGGCATGAGGCACCGCCACAGAAGTAGAGGCAGTGCAGGAGCTTGTCCTTCAGCGGAAACGACGGACCGCTAGGCAGGGATGGGTTCGCCGAGAGCTGCCAGAGCACCGCTGCCCACACGAAGACACCGAACCACCACAGCAGACTTTTCCGAGCCAACTGAGAGCCAAGAACCACGAACCGAGAACTCCCCTCGCTCATCCGTCCTTCATTTCCTGCTCCATGCGCTCGCTGAGCCACTGCTTGATCATACTCTGATAGTTCAGATAGCGCCGCCGGGCGATGCGCTTGATGCGGCTGAGCATCCGTGGATCGAAGCGCAGCGTGATGGTGGTGGACTCGCGGACATCGTTCTTGTGGATGGACATCTGCATGAGGCGCGCATCCACCTGATGCGCGGCCCAGAAGCGGATCTCATCATCTTCCGATTCAAAGGCAGGCACGTCCTTCCAAGTGCGGACGAGCGGCAGATCGCCCTCCAGAAAGGTCGGGCGGCTGGTCAGTGTCGTATCGCCTTTGCGTCGAGGTTCCATGATCGTGGGTGGGGTTAGATGTCCTCGGCCTTCTTGCGCTCGAAGAAGTCGTGTTCTGAGTTCGTCATGTCGCGGGAGAAGATGACGCGGTAGCGTTTGCCATCGGTCCAGAAGACGCTGAAGACGGCGCGGCCTCCGAGTGACTTGCCGAGGTTGTAGTAGCGCGCCTCGGTGCCGTCGGCGTTGTCGTCGGGCAGGAGCTTGAGCGACAAGGGATCCTCAAACGACTCCTCAATGTCCTTGGGAGGTAGTTTGGTCAGTTCAAAGGATACGCCGAGCCAGTCAAAGTCCATGATGTGTGTGGTTGATCCTCAACGTGCTGAAAGCTTTGTCTCTCGCTATTTCCGGTATTGGATGAGTTCGATCTCATAGCCCTCGGGGGCATCGATGAAGGCAAAGACACCGTTGGAGCTTTCTGTGGGGCCGTCCGAGAGCGGGTACCCGTGCGCGGCGGCATGGAGGGCGAACTTCTCCAAGTCATCCACCTCAAACGCGAGATGCGTCACATCTGGCCCCATCGTCACTGGACCGCTGGCGGGGAAGGAGCAGATCTCGATGAGCTCCTCACTGTTCGGTGTCTTGAAGAACACGAGCTCGGAGCCGCGCGGGGACTTGTGCCGCCGCACCTCTTCGAGCCCCAGCACCTCCTTGTAGAAGGCGGCTGTCTTGGCGAGGTCGTTCACGCGGTAGCGGGTGTGCAGGAGTTTGGTGACCATGGAGTGTGTGTGAAAGAGGTGTGCCGAGTGTCGGCGCGGCGTGGGGGGATGGCAACACAGTCATTTGCGCTGGCAGAAGATCACCAGTAAAGGCCGCGCCCATGTCCGCCCGCCGCCCAGCCGTCCTCTTCATCTTCATCACCCTCGTGCTCGATATCCTGGGCATCGGCCTGATCGTGCCCGTGCTGCCAAAGCTCATCCAGCATTACCAGGGTGGCGATGTGGCCGCTGGTTCCTTCAGCTATGGGATGCTCGCCGCGCTGTATGCGCTGATGCAGTTCCTCTGCGCCCCGCTGATCGGCAGTCTCTCGGACCGCTATGGCCGCCGCCCGGTGATCCTCATTTCGTTGCTCGGCTCGGCCATTGATTACTTCCTCATCGCCTTCGCGCCAAACCTCGTCTGGTTTGCCATCGGGCGCATCATCGCCGGCATCACGGCGGCGAACTACGCCGCAGCCTCCGCCTACATCGCCGATGTCTCCCCGCCGGAGAAACGCGCGGCGAACTTCGGCCTCATCGGCGCGGCCTTCGGCATCGGCTTCATCATCGGGCCCATCCTCGGCGGCCTGCTGGCAAAGTGGGGCGTCAAGGTGCCCTTCTTCGTCGCCGGTGGACTCACCCTGGTGAACTGGGCCTACGGCTGGTTCGTGCTGCCCGAGTCCCTCGCTCCAGAGAATCGCCGTGCCTTTAGTTGGGCGCGCAGCAACCCCGTCGGCGCACTCATCGCCCTGCGTCGCTTCCCCGCGCTGCTCGGGCTGGTGACCTGCTACTTCATCGCCCTGCTGGCGCATCAGGTGTACCCCAGCACCTGGGTGCTCTACACCACCTACCGCTACAGTTGGACGGAGCTGCAAACCGGTCTCTCACTCGCGGCGGTCGGCTTCATGGCGGGCATGGTGCAGGGCGGGCTGACGAAGCGTGTCGTCGGCGCGCTCGGCGAGCGGAAGACGGTGCAGTATGGCTTCACCCTGGCCATCTTTCTCTACGCCGCCTACGGCTTCGCCACGCAGCCCTGGATGATCTACATCTGCATCTTCTTCGGCAGCCTCGTCGGGCTGGTGACCCCTGCCGTGCAGTCCCTCATGACTCAAAGCGTGCCCGCCAATGAGCAGGGCGAGCTGCAAGGGGCCCTCAGCAGCCTCTCCAGTGTGGCCGGTGTCGCCGGGCCCGTGGCCTGCACGCAGCTCTTTGGCTACTTCATCGGTGAAAAGGCCCCCCTGCTGCTGCCGGGGGCACCCTTCTTCTGGAGTTCCGTCCTGATGTTGGTCGCTCTGGCCATCGCCATCCCGGCGCTGAAGCGGATCAAGCCGCTGGTTTGACCTGCCACTGCCGAGGTGGAGGGGTGGCCCTGCCGAGGTGGAAGGGTGGCCCTGCCGAGGTGGAAGGGTGGCCCTGCCGAGGTGGAAGGGTGGCCCTACCAGGGTGGAGGGGTGGCCCTGCCGAGGTGGAAGGGTGGCCCTACCAGGGTGGACGGGTGGCCCTACCAGGGTGGAAGGGTGGCCCTACCAGGGTGGAG
>JBILPY010000487.1:0-3876 GCA_044373575.1 Prosthecobacter sp.
AATGAAACTATATCAAGAACCGAAAAAGGGTCTCATATCTACAGCCTTGGTTGACGACGATCTTGTTTATCGCGAATTTCTATCGGCGCTGCTTCGGCAGATACCTGAAGTGGAGCTAATCCATGCTTGGGAAAGTGCTGAGGCCATGTTAGCGGACACGAAGTTTGAGAAGGTTAAACTTCTTTTTGTGGATCTTGATCTGCCCGGGCTGGGTGGCCTGGGGCTTCTTTCCCAAGTCAACCAGATGGAGAATCCTCCTCTGTGTGTGGTTTTAACCGCGTCTCGCAATGTTGAGGATGTGTACACTGCGATTCGCAACGGAGCATCTGGCTACCTCATCAAGTCCGCTGATCCAAAAACTTTCCAAGAGTCATTGAGGCATATAATACACGACGGGGTCAGCTTAAGTCCCGGCATCGCTCGTCTTCTGGTACAGGAATTCCGCGATAAATCACAAGTGATGGCGATTGCCGGCCGCACCAAAGCCATTCAATCACTGACTGAGCGTGAACGTGAGGTGCTGAGCGGTCTGGCCAGATGTGGAAATGCCAAAGCAGTGGGACAGGAGCTGGGGCTGAGCCACGAGACTGTCCGCGTACACATGAAAAAGATTTACCAAAAGCTGCATGTGAAGTCAAAAGCAGAGGCCGTTGCGCTTCTGCAGGAGAATGCAAAAATAGAAGAACGACTCACGGCGAAAGCAACGCCGATCGCATGATCCCCATGGCGCTCTTCATGCCGCTCTGGAGCTGATTCACTAGGGTGTCCGGCACCTGTTTTTTTGTTCTCAGGTGCGATTCCAAAGCAGCACAGGCATCTACGAGCAACGCTAGGCCAAAGATCGAGCTGGAGCCACGCAGGGCATGGGCCTCCTTGCGGGCTTCTTCGTTTCGGCCTTTGCTCAGTGCCCTTGAGAGTCGCTGATGTCTGGCCGGCGCCTCCTTCAACCAGAGTTCGGCGAGGTGGCGGGCCGCTTCCATCCCGATCTGGGCGGAAAGCGCCCCCATCGGTTCCCGGCTTAGTGTCGGAGTTTTCACGCCTGGGCTGCTGCCGTCGTTTCCAGTACTGGCGACTTTGCGGAGCAGGCTCTCCAAGGTGGCGACATCAAAGGGTTTGGACAGATGCTCGTCCATTCCTGAGGCAAGGCTGCGTTCACGTTCTTCCGGCAGAGCGTTGGCCGTCATGGCGATGATGGTACAGCGGCGGCGACCTGTTTCCTTGCTATTCTGAGCTTCCCATTCGCGGATTTTGCGTGTGGCGGAGAACCCGTCCATCACCGGCATCTGGCAGTCCATTAGAACGGCATCGAAGGTCTGCTTCTTGAAGGCCTCCACGGCCTCTTTACCGTTGATGGCGAGCACGCTTTTGCAGCCGAGATTCTCGAGCAAAAGGCGAGCGAGGCGGGCATTGATGCGATTGTCCTCAACGATCAACACGCGCAGTCCGATGGGCGTTTGCGGCGGGCCGTGGCCGTGGCCGTGGCCTTGACGCAGCGGTGCGGACGGCTTGATGGCCGCGCGCAAGGCTTGACGATGCAGCGGCCAAGTAACCGTCGTCTCCGGGCCGGAGTGGAGTTCCTCCACATCGAGGTTGCTGCCGATCAGAACCACATGCGGCCCTGGTGTTCGAGGCTTCTTCGTGGACGAGCCGGATTTCTGATGGGCTTCTGCCCGCATCCACGAGGTGTCGGCGATCAGGATGTTCCCGGAGGCGGGTGCCTTTGACAAATGCCCGCCCAGCTCGGGGCGTTTCAATTCGCGGAACTCGATCCCGGGTGCCTCCAGCGAGGTGCGGATACACTCCCGGATACGCGGAGACGGATGAGCGATCCAGATGGTCTGGGGTCTGCGGCTGCGCACGCTGCGGGCGGACCGGCCCGGTGCGGCGTGCAGAGGTATGCGGAACCAGAACTGAGATCCTTTGCCAGGCTTGCTGGCGAAGCCGATCATTCCGCTCATGGACTCGACGAGCTTCTTGCTGATGGCTAGGCCGAGTCCGGTGCCGCCGAAGCGGCGGGATTGCGAGCTGTCCACCTGGCTGAAGGGCTTGAAAAGCCGCTCGTGGGCTGCTTTGGAGAGACCGATGCCGGTATCTTCGAGCCTGAATTCGATCTGACCATCCACCATGGAGGCACGGACGGTGACATGTCCCTTTTCGGTGAACTTGACCGCATTCCCGGTCAGGTTCAGCAGCACCTGCCGCAGCTTTCCGGCATCGCCGAGAATCACCTTGGGCAATGACGGGGCAATGATGGAGACTAGCTCCAAGCCCTTGGCGCTGGCGTCCTGGTGCAAGAGGGCGACCACGCCTTCGATCAGTTCTTCCAGGACCAGGGGCTTTTCGACCAGATCGATCTGGCCCGCCTCGATCTTGGCGAAGTTCAGGATGTCGTCGATGATGCTGACGAGCGCTCCGCCGCTCTCCAGAACGGCGTCCACCATTTCGGACTGCTTCGGGTCGAGCGTGCTGGATTTCAAAAGACCTGCCATGCCGATGATGCCGTTCATCGGGGTGCGAATCTCATGGCTGATCATGGCTAGGAAGTCGCTCTTGGCCCGGTTGGCGGCCTCCGCGTAATCACGGGCGGTGCGCAGCTTGTGCTCGATGTGTCCGCGGTGTTCGGCTTCCCGGCGTGCCACGATCATGCTGCTGACGGCGGCAAGGAAAGGGTCCAGCTCACGGAGACTCTCCCTCTCGTAACCGTCCGGGCGATTGGCCAAGCCGATGAGGCCGACCATTTCGAGTCCATCATAAACCGGCAGGCCCAGGAAGCTGTGGATGGGCGGATGACCAGGCGGGAGGCCGCCACTGCGCGGGTCACTCGCCGCATCGTTGGCAATCACCACATCGCGCGTGACCAGAGCACTGCCAAAAAGGGTCTTCAAATTGCGGAACTCCATGCCCTGCGGCCCCAACTCTTGCATGAACTTTCTGGTCTGTTCATTCCAGGAGATGTCTGTCAGCGCGTAGGAGCGGAGGAATGGAGCACCAGCTTCGTCTTTGCGGACTTCACTGATGAAGCCAAAACCGCTGCCGGTGTGCTTCACGATCACATCGAGCATCTCGGTGAAGACAGGCCCTATGTCATTGCTGCCGATGAAATGCTCCTGAGCGGATCGGATGCCATTGAGCAACTCTGAGCGCTGTCTGGCCGCTTCGTCGGTCTTTTTGCGGATGTGGATGTCCATCTGCGTGCCGATCATCCGCTGCGGGCGGCCTTCATTGGTGTGGGAAACGATGCGTCCCACGTCCTGCACCCATTTCCAGGAGCCGTCTTTGCAGCGCAGGCGGTGTTCGCAGATGTAGTGAGCAGTCTCGCCAGAGAGATACTTGGTCATGGTATCCATGACCCGAGCCGTCTCTTCCGGGTGTATGCGTGAAGCCCAACTGTCCACGTGCTGAGGCCATTCGCCCGCCTCGTAGCCGAGCATCTGTTGCAGCCGGTCCGTGTAGAGGACATGACCACTGATGATGTTCCAGTCCCAGACGCCGAGGCCGTTGTTTTCCAGCGCAAACTGCCAGCGCTCCTCCGTCTGCTGTAGGGTGCTTTGTGCTTCCACCAGCTCGGTGGTGTCGAGTGTCGTGCCCAAGACTTCGCGGACCTCGCCGTCGGCTCCGCGGCCTACCTCGGCGCTGCTGCGCAGGTGGCGCACCTCGCCATCGGGGCGGATGATGCGGTAAATCGTCGTTTCGGGCTCTCCCGTTTTGGCCACGGTGTCCACAAACTGCATCACACGGTCCACGTCTTCGGGGTGAACCGCCCGTCTGGTGAAATCGAGAGAGACCTCCACTGAACCGGGCTCGTAACCATAGAGTCGATATTTTTCGTCCGACCAATTGTGGCTGCCAACGCTCAAGTTAAGCGTCCAATTTCCC
>JBILPY010000270.1:0-6109 GCA_044373575.1 Prosthecobacter sp.
TGGGCCAAGAAAGCCCGCTATCTCACCACTCAGGCCAAGGACGATCCTCAGGAATACATCCACCATGAGGTCGGCTACAACTACCGCCTGACCAACATCCAGGCCGCCTTTGGTTGCGCGCAGATGGAGTCCCTGCCCGGCTATGTCCGACGTCGTCGGGAGATCCAGGCCATGTATCAAAAGCACCTCGCCGACATCCCCGGCATCCGCTTCCAAGGCGAAGCCGACGGCGTCTTCAGCAACTGCTGGCTCACCACGATCTACATTGACTCCGCGACCTTCGGCATGGATGCCCGGGCCTTGCGCAGCGTGCTCAAAGACGCCCGTATCGAAGCCCGCCCTCTCTGGCAGCCCGCCCACCTTTCCCCCGCCCATCAGGACGCGGTAAAGCTCCCATGCCCCGTGGCCGAGGATCTCTACGCCAACTGCCTCTCCATCCCTTCCAGCTCCTCCTCCACTGACGCGGACATCCAGCGTGTCATCGCAGTGATTCACGCCGCTCGATGATCAGGCTATCCTTGCGAGACGGCAAACTCGGCCTAGTCTCAGACCATGCATGCCGTCATCCGCCTCTGGCGTTATTTCATCCAACCTGCCACCTGCCTGCTGCTGATGCTCGGGCTCGCAGCCTGTTCTGGTTTTGAAGTTCCGGCATTGAAGAAACTCGGCGCTGACTCAAAAAAGGCGGATCAAGAAAAGCCCGAAGACTCCCAGAAGCCTGGCAGCGGTGACGACGACCTCGCAGCCCAGAAAGCCAAGATCGATGCCGAGATCGACGCACTCAGTGGCGGCACACCCACCGTGGCATCGAGTTCAAACCCGGAGCTTCTCTTCCTCCTCAGCATGAACTTCGATGAAGCCAAAGCCATCTCCGCCAAGAGCATCGAGATGCCCATGGGCGTGAAGATCGCCGCCGACAGCATCGAAATCCTCAAGGAAGACGGCGACAACAAGCCTAAAAAAGTCCGCGCCAAAGGCCGTGTCTATCTCGAAAACGGCGTTGGTGACGACCTCGCCAAAGTCCTCTGCCAGGAGGCTTACATCAGCTCCTGGGAGATCGTCCTGCGTGGCAAACCCATCATCCAGCGTGGTGGCAGCACCATCGAGGGGCTCGAAGACCGCACCGTCGCCTACATGCTCGGCAGCCGGCTTCGCGTCATCGGCAAGCATCGCCTCGCCAATCAGGACAGCATGCTCGCCATGCTCCCGGATCTCGGCCCCTGGACAGGCGGGCCGAACCCCATCCTGCCACCCCTCACCGAAGACTCCGTGCCGAACGACATCCGTGAACAAATGCTCAAGGCCGCCGAGGCAGAGTCCGTGCTCCAGCAGACACGCGTCGAAGCATTGAATCAGCCCGCCGATCCCCCAGCACCCTGGGTCAAAGGCGATCCCAAGGCCAAGACCGAATCTCCCGCCGTCCTCGTCAAAAAAGACGACAAGAAGCCCGAAACCAAAAAGTCGGACAGCAAGACCAAAGAAACGCCGCCTCCAGCTCTCGAAGAGAAGCCCAAGGCGGCGTCGAAGAAAGACTCAAAGAAGTCCTGATAACACGATCACATCTGCTCCAGCAGATACTTGATCAGATCCGTGGATGTCACCAGACCCACCAGCTTCGTGCCATGCACGACCAGCACGGAGTGAAACTCCCCGCGTGCCAGAATCTCAGCAGCATCACGCACCGTCGCCGTCTCCTCCAGCGTCACTGGATCCTTCTTCATCAGTTGTTCGATGGTGAAGGTGTGATCCAGAGTGGCATCCACCGTGCGCTGGTCAGCGTTAAAAGCATCTCCAAAGCTCACCCGCAGAATGTCAGACCAGGAGATGATCCCCACAAGCTGGTCCCCGTTCACCACAGGGATATGGTGCACCCCGCGTTCAGAGGCAAGTTGACGGACTTTGGAAACCGGGTCCCCGTGATGCACGGTGACGAGGTTGGTGCTCATGATTTTGGAAATGGATTCGTGACGTTTCATGGGTGGGTTGGTTAGGTAAGGTCCACTGTTCGGGACGCTTCAATCTCCCGAGGCCAGCCCCGCACGGCTCCCCCTCGTTTGTCCATCAATGGGCGCACCTTGCCGCCCCCGCTCAGGCTCCCATCAGCGCCACCGCCACCGAGTCCACCAGCGGCTTGCCCACCCGCGTCAGCCGGATGTGATCCTCCTGCACCACCAGCAGCCCCTCCTCCGCCAGCACCGTCACCATCCGCCGCTCAGGCTCCCGCACCATCGTCAGAGGCAGACCGCGCGCCGTCCTCAGCTCCAGACCGAAGCGCTCCGTCCGCCGTTGATCCTCCGTCAGCTCCTCACCCGCCAGCGCCGGACTCTGCCCCAGCTTCATCAGCTCCAGGTAGCGCGTCGTGTCCGCCACATTCTGCCAGCGTCTGCCGCCCGCCGTCGAGTACGCACTCGGCCCCAGACCCAGGTAATCCTTGCCCAGCCAATACGCCTCATTATGCACCGACCGGTAACCCGGCTTCGCATAATTGCTGATCTCATAGTGCTCATAGCCAGCGCCCTCCAGACCATCCAGGGCCGCATGGAAAAACGCCGCATCCCGCTCCTCCTCCACCTTGTACTGGCCCTTCCGCAGCCGCTCGAAGAACTCCGTGTCCTCCTCGTAGTTCAGATTGTAAGCGGAGATGTGATCCGGCTTTAAAGACACCGTCTTCTCCACCGTCCCGCACCACGTCTCCAGACTCTGTCCGGGGATCGAGAACATCAGGTCCACATTCACGCTGCGAAAGCCCGCCGCCCTCAGAGTGTGGTAGGTCTCCTCTGCATCCACCGGCGCGTGATCTCTGCCGAGCGTCTTCAGCGTAACCTCATCCCAGGCCTGGATGCCCAGGCTGATCCGGTCAATCCCCAGTCGCTGCATCATCGCCGCTTTGGAAAGAGTCACCGTCCGTGGATTCACCTCGCAGGTAAACTCCCGCACGCCTGAAAAATCCAGCGTCTCCTGTAGGCCGGACAGCAGCCTTTCCAGATGCACCTCACTCAGCGCCGTCGGTGTCCCACCTCCGAAGTAAACCGTCTCCAGGCGCAGTTCCCGCGTCTCCGCCGCCCGCCGCGCCTCAGACAGCAGCGCCTCCACAAACTCACCCATCGGCGTCGCCCCCGGAGTATGCTTGTAGAAGCTGCAATACGGGCAGACGCGGTGGCAGAAGGGGATGTGGACGTAGAGATGATGCACGCTCCCTTCCCCTAGCCCGGAATGAACATGAATCTATGGTAAAGGCTTTGGTGCGACCCATGAGCTTTCTAACGGCTTGAAAAATCAGTCTGCCTCGATCCATCGAGCCCCGACTTGCCGGAGATGGTGAGAAGTCTCTTGTCAGGGGGCGGATGTTCTCTCAAGGGTGGCCATTGTCTGAAGTCTGAATGCCGTGGTTTGGTTTTCGGATTTCCCCTCCTTTTTCATCATGTCTGTCCCCTCACTCCTCCGCGTCCAGCAAGCTACTTTCACCCGTGGGGGGAGGCGCATCCTGGAAGGGATCGACTGGCAGGTGAACCGAGGGGAGCACTGGTGTGTGCTGGGGCCGAATGGCTGTGGGAAGACCTCGCTGATCAATCTGATCACCGGCTATGAACCTGCGACAGATGGCATCATCCAGATCGGAGAGGACACATTCGGTAACAGCGACTGGCGGGAGGTGCGGAAGCGTGTGGGGCTGGTGACGAACACGCTGACGACGTATATGGAGCCTGGGGAGCCGATCCTACACGTGGTGGCCAGCGGGCGTGACGCGAAGCTGAACCTCTGGAAGCCGCCATCGCCCACGCTGAAGAAGCAGGCGGCAGGGCTCATCGAGGCGGCGGGCTGCGAACATTTGAAGAAGTCGCTCTGGGGCACGCTGTCGCAGGGGGAGAGGCAGAAGATCCTGATTTGCCGGGCGCTGATGGCGCGCTTTGAGGTGCTGATCCTGGATGAACCCTGCGCGGGGCTGGACCCGGTGGCGCGGGAGCAATTCCTCTCCTGGATGAGTGAGATCAGCACGTGGCCGGAAGCTCCGTCGCTGGTGATGGTGACGCATCATGTGGAGGAGATCCTGCCCTGCATTACGGACGTATTCCTGCTGCGCGCCGGGCGTGTGCTCGGGCAGGGGGAGAAGACGAAAATGCTGACCAGCACGGCCCTCAGCACGCTTTACGGGGCGACCGTGAAGCTGACGCAGAAGGAAGGGAAGTATGCACTGCGGGTGCTTTAATTCAGCCGCTCCAGTGACACGGCGGCGATGATGCCGATGAGAATCAACAGGAGCAACACGAGGAAGACCTTCACGATGATGGAGGTCTTGTACTTCACGTGTGGCGTGGCGGCGATGATGTCCTTGTAGTCAGGGGAGAAGACCATGGTGGCCTTCTTGCCGAGGAGGTTTACCAGAATCAGGATGCTGATGAGGGTGCCGATGGGAAAGCCGATCAGGCCGAAGACAGAAAGTGCGACGGTGGGCCAGCGCGACCAGGAACGGAAGCGACGGAGCCCATAGGCGAGCACTCCGTAGGCGAGTCCGAAGGCGGTGACGACCACGCTAATGAGGATCGCTTCACCCTGGCTCGCACTTTTGTCCATGGACGGGACAAAGGCGGTCATGAGGCCGAAGACGATGAACATGAAGGCTCCCAAGTAATACAGCGTGCCAACTGACTTGACGGTAGCTTCGACCTTGAGGTGCTCCTGTCGGATGGCGTCTGCCTGCTCGATTTCGGAGCGTGGGGCGGAGAGGATGGTGACTTGCGGCGGGGCGTAAGGATTGGATTCCATGAATGGACTTTATCCGCCACGGAACGAGACGGAGTCGAGCACAAAAAACCGGCGAACCCTTTCGAGTTCGCCGGTGGGAAGTGGGCCTTCTTTAAATCAGCTCCAGAGGCTCTGCGGGTAGGCTCCAGCAGCGACGAGGGCCTGGATGGAGGCGACGACGTCGGCCTTGTCTTCAGGGTAGGTGACGCCGAACCAGGAGTCGTTCGACTCCAGCACGGTGACGTCGGCTTTGCCGGATTGGATGAGGGCATCGACCTCCTTGGGCACGTAGCACTCGGCTTTCATGTCGGTGCCGTTCACTTTGAGGAACTCGGTGAAGGCGGCGCGGAGGTGGGGGAAGATGTCAGGGGTGAAGCCGAAGAAGTTCATGGAGACGACTTCCGAGCCGGAGAGAGGCAGGGCTGGGTCGGTCTCGCGGTTCTCGGCACCGCTGGCGGTCTTGAAGATCTTCGTCATCTCGGTGACGGAGCTGAGCCTGCCGCTGGCATCACGGGTGCAGACGCCACGGGCTACGCTGCCGTGATCGGAGAGGGTGTTCCGCAGGTAGTAGCCGACCATGGAGTAGTGGCTCTTATCATCGTCCGGGCGCGGGGTGGTGAGGTCAGCGGCGATCTTGGCGAAGGCATCGCGCCCGTAGAAGTCGTCGGCATTGATCATGAGGAAGGGTTCATGCACGACTTTCTCGGCAGCGAGCACGGCGTGGGCGGTGCCCCAGGGCTTGGTGCGGCCTTCGGGGAGGGTGAAGCCGGCGGGGAGGTCGTTGATGTCCTGGAAGGCGTAGTCCACAGCGATGCGGTCGCCAAACTTGCTGCCGATCTGCGTGCGGAACTGCTCCTCGAAGTCGCGACGGATGACGAAGACAACTTTGCCAAAGCCGGCGCGGATGGCGTCGAAGACGGAGTAGTCGAGCACGACTTCGCCGGAGGGGCCCATGGCGTCGAGTTGCTTGAGACCGCCGTAACGGCTGCCCATGCCGGCAGCGAGGATGAGGAGAGTGGGTTTCATGGGGAGAAAGGAGGCGCGCCAGATGCGGTGCGCGGCGCGATTGATGGACAGGGCGGGGGACGTGTCAAAGCCGATGTCGCAGCTATCGCGACAGAGTCTTATTTCAAGGGGCGAGCGAGTCGTGACTTGCCCGCATTTGACTGCAACCCTAACCTCTGAAGTCACGTAACTTAGATGCTTATTTCTAAACCATGAAAAAGACCACTCGCCTCACTCTCGCCGCCATCGCACTGAGCTGCCAGCCACTCATGGCTGACGCTCTCTCGGATTCCTATCTGGCCATGTTCAGACCACTGCCGACGGAAGCCCCAGCTCCTGACAATGAACTGACCGAAGCCAA
>JBILPY010000271.1:0-6072 GCA_044373575.1 Prosthecobacter sp.
GTTCCAAGCTCGCTCTGCGAGCCGTTCGGGTGGTCAGGCGAACGAATTTCGCGGCCATAACGAAGATTACAGCGGAAAATCGAAAAAAGGTCAAGATCAAAAATGTTTCCCGTGCGCCGTGCGGTTTCCAAGATTTTGGAAGCCCGCCGTTCGTTAGACGCCCGGCCCGCCGCTTCTCCAGCCACGGTCCAGGGGCTTGGGTGGAGTCACCCATGACCTGTGACGCCCGCTCGACACGAGGTCACCCATGGGGGAACCCCATCCGGGGTTCGGGCTTGAGACGCCGTGGGCCGATCCATGACAGTGGGTTTCGTTCCTCAACCCACGGCTATTCATGGGCTAGCCCTCCGGGCTAAAGAGGGGGCGGAATGGTCTCCCAGGTTGGAAGCCACCCAGATTTTGATCGCCTATTGCTGCTCTTTGGATGTAAACACACCCCCATGAGCACCCCAACTCCGTGGCCTTCTCACCCATTTGTCGGCGCTAAAGCAGTGCCGCGACCTCACGATCTGTTAACAATCGCACCTGTCGCCCAACCTCAACACGTCACTCACCATCCGATGGAGCCACTTACATATCCCATTTTAGCTTGCCCAGGCTGCACTTATAGCCAGTTCATGCCGACATGGTGCTGGTTTGCAGTGGTGAGACTCTTGCTCGTCGTCGCTATTGCTGGGAGACGATTAGACATTGTTCGAGTGCTCGGGCTTTTTCTGTTTTTCGAGATGGCTTACTGGCAGCTCTGGAAGCTTGGAATTTGGTTTTCTCATCCAGGCATACTTGATGGTGGTTACTCAGCCATTGCGATGATTGGTCTTCTCATCCTGATCTCGGGCATCCCTGCCGCCTTGTTGCTGAAGTATGTGTCTCGATTCGCTTACTTCCGAGGCACTTCGACACTTCCCTTCACATGGAAGAGAGCAATCACTCTTATCCCAGTTTGGTTTGGCCTTGCCGTGATTGAGAGTGCTGGGTTTTTCAGGCCTTCCAGTTAGCCACCCAAGATTCTACGCTTCGTCACGCCACCTTCGGCATCGCCACGAGGTGCTCGGCTTCTTTCGCAGCCTCGATGCGGCGGGCGGCGGTTTCGGCAGAGTGTTCCTGCTCGATCTCGCGGCACCACCCTTTGATTTCGAGTTCGTTGAAAATCTTGCCGATCACGCGGCGCAGCAGGCCTTTGAGATTCGGCATCTCGACATCGGAGAGGGCGCGGATGGCGGCTTCTTTGTAGCTTTCGAGGAGGACGTTGGACTTCTCATACGCGCCGGTCTGCTCGGCCCATTGGCGGATGGTGGGCTTGTCGGGCAGGGAGGTGGCCTGGCCGTTCCAGAGGGCTTCCATGACTTCTTTGACCTGGTCTTTGCCACGCTCGCGCAGGAGGGCGAGGATGATGCTGGGGCGGATGCTGACGTTGTTGTCGGCGGCGGAGTCGTCGCCGAGGTCGTCGAGGTCATCGCGGATCTGGTAGGCGATGCCGAGGTTCTCGGAATAGGTGTGGAGGACGTCGGCGGTCTCTTCGAGCTGGCCTGCCATGGCGGCGCCGACTTTTAAAGCGACCTCAAAGGCGGGGGCGGTCTTGCTGCGGAAGATCTCCAGCACCTGGGTGCCGCTGAGGGCGACGGGGTGGTTGTTCCAGAGCAGCTCGGCACCCTGACCACGGCAGAGTTCGCGCTGGCCTTCGGCGGCGACTTTGATGCAAGCGCTGCGGATGTGGCTGGCGCACTGCATCTCGGCGAGCAGGCGGTAGCCTTCGCCAATGAGGAGATCACCCACGTTCAAGGCGACAGGCACGCCGTGCTCGGAGTGCAGGGTGGGCTCGCCGTAGCGTTCGGCGTCGTTGTCCTCGATGTCGTCGTGGATGAGGGAGGCTTTGTGGAAGGCTTCGACGGAGATGGCGGCGAGCTTGAGGTCGTCGGAGATGGGTGCTTCGGGGTCTTCACGCAGGGCCTGATAGGCGGCGATGGTGAGGAAGGGCCGCCAGCGCTTGCCAGCACGGGCGAGCCACTCGCGGGCGATGACTTCGGTCTGGCAGGTGGGTTTGCCGAGCAGGGCCTCAAGTGCGGCAGGCTCGAACCAGGTCTTCACTTCATCGTGCAGGGCGGTGAGGTTCAGGCGGCGGGTTTTGTCCTCGTTGGTGAGGTGGATGTAGTCCCAGACCCAGTCGATATCGACGGTGGTGTCGATGCAGTCGTCTTGCAGCAAAGGCACGGCCACAGCGGGGATCGCCGCCGCCTCAATGTAGGGGAAAGTACGCTCCAAAACGGAGAGGCAGGAGATGCCGACGATGGCCTCGATCTTGCCGGTCTGGATGAGGGACATGACGATGGCGCTGCCCTCGGCGACGAGGACGGCGTAGCCGAGCTTTTCGGCCTCGTTTTGGAAGTCCTGGATGGTGCAGAGGCCGCACTGTTTGCAGAGCAGGCCGAATTCATCAAAGGGCGCGGGGCACTTGCTCTCCACGCGGAGGCACTTCGGCATGAGGAGGAGGCGCTTTTCAAAAGGCACGGAGGCCAGGGACTCGCGCCAGGTTTCGTTCGCCAGCAAGACGCCGGTGTAGTCGCGATACACCTGCTCGATGCCGTGGATGGCCATGATCTTGTCCGTGTGGACCTGGAGTTCATCCAGCGGCACGGGCGGCACGAGGCGGGTCTGCTCCATGTAGTCACGCACGGCCTTCAGCACGGCGTCGCGGTCCGCCTTGGTCTGAGGGATGTTCTTTTTCGGTGCACGGGCAGCCCGGGTGAGACCGGGAATGACGGGCGGCAGGGAGGCGGAACGAACGGCGACAGTGGACATGGGGGGAGGAAATGACGAAAACCGAAGGTGCGAATGACGAAGGCTCAAACGGACGAAAAAGGCAGCCTTGTAACCGTGGCGCTTGAGCTTGGTCTTGCAAGGATTGCGCTCGCTGGGGCGAAAATTGCGCCCCGGCGGCCTGCTACTTGGACTTCAGGCCCACGGTGTTCACGGCGATGACGCGATACTCATGTGTCTTGCCCGCCTCGGCTTTCTTGTCGCTGAAGGTCATCTTCACGAGGGGATTGTTCGGGGTGTCGCTGTATTGCAGACCTTGGAAAATCGGGCGGCCAAAGGGATTCGCAGGCTTTTCCGGCACGGTGCCGATGGCCTGGCCATCGCGCTCGATGATGAAATGGGCGACGCCGCTCTCCAGGTCAGCCTCGGCCTCCCAGGTGAGGTCTCTGCCCGTGGCGCGGACGTTTGTTGGTGCAGGAGGAGGGGTGGTGTCGGGGATGGCGGTGTCTTTGACATAGTGCATCCAGGCTTTGGCGATGGCTTCATTCGGCAGCCACACGGCCTTGGTTTTGTCACCGCCAAACTTCGTCGCAGGTGAGGCTTCGGTGCCAAGCAGAGGCGCGAGCCAAGCGCCGTCAACGGGCATCGGGTTGAGTTTGCCGCCATTCTTCGACAAGCGGGCGCTGAGGCAGGCATCCAGCCAGGCGATGGCCATGTAGCGCTGGTTTCCACACTCATGAGCAGTGAGGGGATCGACGGCGACGCCGATGAGCCCGCCTTTGCCACGCATCGCGGTGAAGAACTCTTCATTCGCAGGCCAGACTCCGGCGAAGCGGCCGTCTTTGACGGTGACACCTTCCTTCGTGCCCGGATTGCACATCACGGGCACGCTCAGCGCTGCCTCGGGGATGGTGTGTGTCTTGATGGTCGAGCGCGTCGGATTGACCGTGAGCAAAGGCACGCCGGAGCGCAACCAAGCCGCCGCGACTCGCTCAGGATGCGTCAGCACCATGCCGCCCGCCCAATGCCCGCCACCGCTGTGTCCCCAAAGCGCCCAGGGCACTTTCGACAGTTCAGGATGTCCGCTCTTTGCCCCGAGATCGACGAGACATTTCTGAAAGGCCGCACCCGAGCCATTGCGCGGGTCACACCACATCTGGCAGTCGGCTTTCTCCGGCTGTTCATAAGATGGGGCCAGCAGCGCGCAGTCGTGCTTTTTTGCCAGAGCCTGCCAATGCAGGTCGAATGCTCCCGTGAGACCCGATTTGCAGGAGCCCTCGCCACAGCCGTGCTGATGCACGATGACGCCGCGAATCTGCTTCACGCCGGGAGGAACCCACGCCGTGTAGTTCACCGGGAAGATCAGCTCACCGGGCTGTGTCGATGCCTCATAGCGCACCCGATAATAGGGAGCCTCCGCAGGCGGGAAGACATCATAAGGTGCCTTTTGGGCAAAGGCAGAGGCGGCGAGAAAAAGGAAGGCGAGGTAGCGCATGGCGGATAGAACGAGCGGAAGACCTGATTCAAATCAGGCGAAGTTCATTTTGCAACCATCCGGAATCTGAGCCCACCCTTGCCAGATCCGACACAGCTTTTGCTGGCATGTTTTGAGAGGGCGGGGCGTTTAACCACGCGACCAACCATGAAACGACTCATCCTCCTCTCGCTCCTCGCCTTTTCTGCTCTCTCCGCGCAGGACGGCTTCAAGCCTCTTTTCAACGGCAAAGACCTCACGGGCTGGGATGGCAATCCGGAGCTGTGGAAGGTCGAGAATGGCGAGATCGTCGGCACTACGACCGGACCAGAGCAGCTCGCGTACAATCAGTTCCTCATCTGGCGCGGCGGTGTGGTGAAGAATTTCGAGTTGAAGGCGAAAATCCGCCAGAAAGGCAACAACACCGGTATCCAATACCGCAGCAAGGAACTGCCGGAGAACGGCAAGTGGTCCATCGGCGGCTATCAGTGCGACATTCATCCTGCACATCCGAATAACGCGATGGTCTATGAGGAGCGCGGACGCGGCATCATCGTGCAAAACGGCCAGGGCGTCGTCATCGACCCCGAAGGCAAGCGCTGGCTCGCAAGCGAGCACGATCCCGTGAAGGTGGACATCGCCGAGTGGCACGAGTACACCGTCATCGCGCAGGGAAATCACCTCATTCACAAGATCGACGGCCAGGTAACCATCGACCTGCTCGACTTCGAGCTGGCGAAGCGTTCGCTGGAAGGATTGATCGCCTTTCAGATCCATCGCGGCCCGGCCATGAAGGTCCAAATCAAGGACGTGATGCTCAAAGAACTGCCCGAGGGCGGTGTGGTGTCGTTTGAGAAGTCGGCGATTCCCAGCGACGCGCAGATCATTGAGGCCAAAGCTCCTGGAAAAGGTAAAGGCAAGGCAAAGGCTCCTGCGACACCGAAAGCACCCGCAAAGGCAAAAGGAGCCGAAAAAGGCAAAGCCAAGGCGAAACGCCCCGACGCCGTCGGACCCGCCATCGGCGCGAATGTGGCGACGCCGGTGTCGAACATCAAAGCGCTGAAGGACTTCAAGGTGGAGCTGATTTACAGCGTGCCGGGCGGTGAGCAGGGTTCGTGGGTGAATCTGACCTCCGATGATACGGGCCGCATCTATGCCAGTGACCAGTATGGCATGATCTACCGCTTCAAAGCGCCCGCCGCAGGCCAGATGCTGAGCGCTGCCGACATCGAAAAAGTGCCAGCAGACATCCGTGGCGTGAACGGCATGCTCTTTGCCTTCGGCGCGCTGTATGTGGGCGTGAACGATTACGAGAAAAAGATCCCCAGCGGCATTTACCGCATCACTGACAGCAACAGCGACGACATGCCGGACAAGGTCGAGATGATTCGCGAGTTCGATGCGGGCAGCGACCACGGCGTGCATGCCATTTTGAAAACGCCGGACGGCAAGGGCCTTTACCTCATCAGCGGCAACAACGCCGTGCTCAAAGAAGGCCCGAAGGCCGGCACGCCGGACAGTTCACCCGTCGCCAAACTGTGGGGCGATGACCATCTGCTGCCACGCATGCCAGACGGTCGCGGCCACAACCGCCACGTCATGGCACCCGGCGGCATCGTGTATCGCTTCACGCCGGATGGGAAGACCTTCGAGATCTTCGCCAGCGGCTTCCGCAACATCTACGACGGCGGTGTGAACCGCGATGGCGAGCTCTTCGTCTATGACGCGGACATGGAGTATGACTTCAACACGTCGTGGTATCGCCCCACCCGCGTGAATCACGTCGTCAGCGGCGGCGAATACGGCTGGCGCAACGGTGCGGGCAAGTATCCTGAGTTCTACTT
>JBILPY010000272.1:0-6071 GCA_044373575.1 Prosthecobacter sp.
GAATCCCGTGAGCGTGCTCGACTTCCATTCCACCATCGGAGCACTGCTCGGCATCCGGCAGGATGATTATGTGGTGGCCGGCTCCAACGGGAATTTCAACATTCATGGCGGCACCGGAGCCCGTCGTGGCAAACCCATCACAGCTCTGCTAGGCTGAAGCGATACCATGAAGCACCTCCTCATTCTATTGACCCTCGCGGCAGCATCCAGCCTGCTGGCTCAGGTGCCCGACAAAGCGACCTACTTTGACGAAACCACGATGCGCCACCTGGCGCTGGAGAAGGCGGACTTTGGCAACACGAAGGTCACGATCCGCTTCGCCGGTGATCCAGGGTCCATGGGCACCTGGGTGGGAAATGGCGTGCGGAAGGACAAGCTGCTGCCCTTTGCCCGCATCGCAGGTGAGGGCGAGGACCGCGGCACATTCTTCATGGCGGAGATCAGTGAATCGAAGGTCGAGATCGCGTATAAAGAAGGCCAGAAGGAGCCGCAGGATGCGGGCATCAACGGCACCTACAAACGCGCGAGCGAGGCGAAGCTGCTGCAACTGGCGAAGAAGGAGTTTCAGGCCGCGAATGATCGTCTTGTCGCTGGCTTGAAGAATGCCACCAAGACCTGGGCAGCGTCGGATCGTGCGGCATTGACCCTGTGGAAGGATCAATGGCCGGACCTGCGCCAGAAGTGGCTCGTGGTGACGAGGCCTCCAGCACCTGCTGAAGCCAAGACGGACACTCGTTTTCCTCCAACCAAGCCCGCTGATCCAACGGCAGAGCATTGGTTCAAGATGGCCCAGGCAACAGCGCGCGGTTACTATTTCATCGAAGGGATGCCAGACTCGAAAACCGGCCTTGCCTGGGATGGCGAGTATGATGATCTCGGTGGCGGCCACGCCAGCCTGCGTGTCGGACGCGATGGCAAACTGCGCGTGAGTTTAAGTTCGGCTCGTGAAGAAGGGCAGGAAGCCTCGACCGTGGATGCCACAGCCCTGCCAGAACAAATCAAGACAGGCAAAGGCGGTGAACTGACCGCCGAGTTCACCTTCAACGACGCGGAAGCGACGGTGAAGAACAAGCCTGCGAAATTCAAACTCACCAAGCTGGGCCGCTACCTGCGCATCGAGAGCGAGGACGCGAGGCCTTACGTCGGCAATGGCTGGTTCGATGGGATCTACCGCGGCGCACCAGTGCCGCAGGGATGAGTCCCAAAAAAAGCACCGCTTGAAGGATCAAGCGATGCTTGGTAGATCAGAAATCAGATGGAAGCTTAGTGCTTGGCACCCGCTTTGGCGGCAGGAGCAGCTCCACCCGTGTTCGACGGTGCGTATTTAGCTACGAGGAAGGCACCACCGACAGCGAGAAGACAACCTGCAATGAATGGCATGGGGAGCGCCTTCAAACCACCTTCCGGCGGATGAATGATCATGGCGGTGATCGTATTTACCACTGGCGCACCTGCGAAGACGATGGGCATCACCGCGGCGGCGGCAGCGCCTTTATAAATCGGAGCTGCAGCACCTAGGGCGAGCACGAGTGTCAGAGCGCCGAGTGCCCCGGCGATACCAGCGACAAGGCTCCAAGAAATGCCGGTGGAGGTTAAGCTCCAGTCACTGCCGCGAACTTTCAAAACCAGTGCTGCGATGACTCCGATGAGTGCATAGGCGACGCAGACGAAGAGGAAGGCCTTCAGCCCTGCGTGCGGTGTCTCAGATCCCATCGGCATGTAGCCGCGAGCCTTGTGGAGGATGACGCCATAGACGCCCCATGAGAGCACGGTGAGGAGGGCAAAGGTAAGCCAGGTCATGTTGGATTTTTTGGGTGGGGGATTCACGAGAGTGATGAAACGTTTGGGAAGCCTGAATGATGCTGAAAACCTGGAGCGGCAAAGTTTTTGTTTTAGTCCCCAGCCTCTTCAGCGGCACGCTTCGCCTCTTCCTGCTCCTTGGGTGTGCGACGGCGGAAGCGCAGATGCTGGATACGACGAGTGTCAGCTTTGGTCGTGGTGACTTCGTAGTCCTCGATGGTGACTTTTTCACCTACCTTGGGCAGGTGACCGAGCAGATGAGTGACGTAGCCGCCAATGGTGGTCACATCGTCGCTCTCGATCTCCAGCCCGGCGTGGTCGGCGAGTTCGTAGAGGTTCAGCGTGCCATCGACATCAAAGGTGTCGTCACTGATGCGGCGAAACTCGCTAATATCGTGGTCAAACTCGTCCTGGATGTCGCCAACGATTTCTTCGAGCACGTTGTCTAGCGTGACGATGCCGACCGCGCCGCCGTATTCATCCACGGCGAGGGCGACATGCGCGTGCTTGTCGAGGAAGAAACGCAACAACTTGTCGATGGGCATCAATTCGGGGACCATCGGCAGCTCGCGTTTGATTTTCCGCAGGTCCGCCTGTGGCAGGCCGACGAGACCGAGCAGGTCTTTGATGTGGATCATGCCGACGCTTTGATCGAGATGCCCTTCGACAAGCGGATAACGGGTGTGCTTGTGCTCGACGGCACGCTTTAAATTGGTGTCGAAGTCGTCCTCGACATCAAGAGAGATGACGGCGTTGCGGGGCGTCATCACATCACGCACGCAGCGGTCATTGAGGCCGAGGGCATTTAAAAGGATGTCCTTCTCAGTCTCGGTCACTTCCTTGGACTTCTGGCTTTCGGCGACGATGTGACGCAGCTCTTCCTCACTGTGTGCGATCTCATGCTCGGATACACCGTCGATGCGGAAGAGATACTTGAGTACAAAGTTAGTACTGCCGTTGAGTATAAAGATGGCGGGCTTCAGCACCATGTAGAAAATGTGCAGTGGCCGGGCGATGATGAGTGTGGCCTTCAGCGACTTGCGAATGGCGAAGACCTTCGGTGTCTGCTCACCGAGCACGACATGGAGAAAGGTGACGATCGCATAAGCGATGACGACGGAGACGCCGTGGACCACGGCATCGCTGGTGATGCCCGCTTTGAAGAGCAGGGGCTGGATCACTGCGGCCACGTAGGGTTCGCCGAAGATACCGAGAGCAATGCTAGTCAGCGTGATGCCGAGCTGGCCCGCAGAGAGGTAGGCGTCCAGATTGCGGGTGACTTCGCGAGCAAATTTTGCGCCTTTGACGCCGTCTTCCTGAGCCGCCTGGAGCTGGCTGTCACGCACTTTGACGATAGCAAACTCCGCAGCGACGAAGAAGGCATTCAACAGGACGATGACAAACACGATAAACCCATGCCATCCCAGCTCGCTTGCCGTGAAATGCCATTCGCGGACGAGGTCGTCGGAGGCGTTGGCGAGGAGGAGGAGCATGAGGGAAGGAAGAAAAGACTCCGGCTAGAGCTTCTCGTAGTTACCATCGCAGCGTTTTTCGAGGACGGTAAAGCCGGCCTTCTTCGCATCGGAGATAGAGACGGGCTTCGTGACTTTCGGCACGCTGAAGCTGGTGACGAGCTTTTTCACGGGCTTGCGGCAGAGGGGACACTGGGTGAGGGGCTCGCGGTCGATGGGACGCCGTAAATCGAAGCCACGACGGCAGCGCGGGCAGCCTTCGTCGGGGTTTTCGGCGATATAGGAGTAGGTGGGCATCGAGTCAGGAGGACGGATTTTGGCACCTGTTCCTTACAACATCAAAGCCCAGGGAGGACATCCCTGGGCCTGGAATTGATGACGTCTGCGGCGGGAGATCGCAGCTTACCAGCTCGACTTCGTGACGCCCGGGATAAGGCCGGCATTGGCCATCTCGCGGAAAGTCAGACGGGACATCTGGAAGCGACGAATGTAAGCACGACGGCGACCAGTCACGCGGCAGCGGTTCGTCAGACGGGTTGGACTGGAGTCGCGGGGAAGCATGGAGAGACCCACATAATCCTTGTTCGCCTTCAGCTCTGTGCGGAGCTTAGCGTATTTTTCGACAGTTTTTTGTTTGCGCTTTTCGCGCTCGAGCCAGCAGGTTTTTGCCATAGGGGCCGCGAGAGTGGCGGTTCCTTGAACATTTGCAACGCAAATTTTCGCTGGCGGGCAGCTTGTTCTGCATTAATGACGCACCGCTATGCTTACCGGAATGTTTATCGCTGCCTTTTTCCTCCTGCTCGGTGTCATCGTCTTCACCTTTCTCCAGAAGGCCTGAAACCTCAATCGTCGCCATCGGCGCGGGAAATCCCCTGGTAGAGCTCTGGAAAACGGCGCTCTAAAGACTTCGGCGTGATGTGACCGATGAGTTGGGCCGTGCTCCACTCGGCCAATCCCCAGTATTCGGTGGGCAGTGCCATCAGCACGCTGCTGCATGTAGGCATCTTCGCCACATGCGCACGGGCGAGGATGCGCTCGGCAAACTCGTGCATCCCCGGATTGTGCCCGAAAAGCACGACATGCTGCCAGCTTTCATCGAGATCCCGGATAACCGCCAGAATCTGCCCAGCCTCTGCGAGATAGAGACGTGAATCCAAGATCAGGCTCTCCGTCGGCAAGGTCATGATTTCACGCATGATCTGGGCGGTGCTCAGGGCGCGGAGGGCGGTGCTGCTGACCAAACGGTCGGGCTTTGGAATCAAAGGCGGACTTTCTGCGCCTCCAAAGTAGGTCTTATGAAGAAATGCTCCCACAGCTGGGGCTGCCTTCCGACCACGCTCATTGAGCTGCCGGTCATGATCCGCGAGGCCGGGCTGGTCCCAGCTCGATTTGGCGTGGCGGATGATGGTGAGATACTTCATCAGGAAAACGAGGCGCGCTTTGTGGCACTGAGCGGGATGGGTGTCAATGAGGGGGACTCAATGTGCAAAAATCCTGAAATCAAAGCCGTGTTTGCCGCTTTGCACCTTGCCGGAACTTTCATCTCATTATAGATTTTACAATCGCTAATGATCCTTTGTCTCGAATCTTCCCTCCTCGGCGGCTATCTCTCCAATGAAGTGCCCGGTCTTGTCACCGGCCAGCTTCACCTCGCGGGGCTGGGCCAACCGGTGCGTGTGGAACTTGTGGGTAATTTCATGCGCGACATCGCCGGGTGCCGGGTGGACTTCCACAACCCGCTCCCGAATGCCGATCTCGACGACGTGGCCTGGATGTCACATGCCCAGATCGGGTTCACCGGCGTGATGACCGCCTCCAATCGCGTCTTAAAACTTCCCCGCCGCAGCCGCTCCGCTGACACTGTCCTCCCTGACCCAGCCGGACTGAAGAACCTGCTCTTCTTCGAGTGGTTCAATGAACAGTCCCAGCGCATCCTCATCCAGTCCTGGCACCTGCAACTCCGCGTCAGCGCCCCACGCTGGCAGCTTAGTGCGGAGGAGGACACCATGCAGTTCCGCCAGGCGCGGGCCCGGAGGAAACATTTCCTCCTCGCCTCAAGTGACCCGGATCAGCACGCGCCATCAGCCCTGCATGCTCCCGGAATGGCCGATCCCTTCGAGCCCACCGAAGTCACTGGCAATCCCCTGGCCGATCTCGACGAGCCCGTGCCCCGCACTGCCACCAGCGATACGGGTGGCAAGCTCTCCCAGGACCCGGTCAAGCGAGCCGTGGCTCTCACACAGGAACTGCGCCGTTTTGAGCGTCTGCTCACACAGACCAACGAGGTGCGGAACCGCCCCGCCGTCGTCCAGCTCCTCTCCACCGTGGCGGATCTCTCCGCGCATCTCGTTCACGTCCTGAAGCAGTTCTCCGTGCAGGACAAATCCGCATGGCAATACATCGTCGTCGATCTCGAACAGTCGCTCCCGCTCTTCAGCGCTGCTCTCAATGCCACTGACCGCCTCGTCCAGCAGTCCACCGTCAGCACTGATAAACAGTGGCTAGGCCAGGTGCAGGCCAGCCTGCTGAACATTGAACTGCGGATGCGTGAGCTGCTCGTGCAGCTTCGCTGAGTCAGAGTCCCGCCAGAGTCTTGCGTCCGCGGTCTTTGGTTTCAGCGTCGTCTTTTTCCGTGTTGGGCATGCCGAGACCTTTTTCGAGGAGCTGCCGAGCCTCCTCCGTTTTCCCCATCTGGGCATAGGTTCGCCCCAGTTCGATGTGATGGATGAGACGATCAGGACGCAGGGAGATAGCCTTCTTAAAATACTCCACTGCCTTGTCACTCGAGGCTTCTGGGAT
>JBILPY010000273.1:0-6060 GCA_044373575.1 Prosthecobacter sp.
TGAACTCCGGCGACTGGGTCGAGTCCATGACCGCCATCCTCGAGCACGACGACGGCCGCTTCGAAGTCATCACCTACCACGACTTCTGTGAGCGCACGAACCGCCAGCCCAAAGGCCCTGCCAAAAGCACGCCAGTCACGAATGAGGCAAATTTTAGTGTCGAAAATGTCACATTGCCCATGTAGCCTGCGGCTACGCAACCGCAGCACATGCACGATCACATCCTGACTTCCTTCAATCAGTCCCTCACCAGCCTTCGCGAGCAGGTGCTTACCATGTCCAGCATGGCCAAGAAAAACCTTGGAGATGCCATGCGTGGTCTCCTGGAACGCGATACCGATCTCTGCAATGCCGCCATTGCCGCTGACCAGGACGTGAACGAACTGGAGAAGCGCATCGACCAGCTCGGCATGCAGGTCCTGCTCAAATTTCAGCCCACCGCGCACGATCTTCGTCAGGTCATGGGCACCATTCGCGTCGCGAATAACCTTGAGCGCATCGCTGATCAGGCCAGCAGCATCGCCAAGCGTGCGCGCCACATCAACAACCTCCCCGAGATCGCCGAGGTGAAGCTCATCGAGCCCGTCTATCAGCTCTGCGTTCGCAACCTCGCAGCCAGCCTCCAGGCCTTCACCGATGCTGATCCCGAAGCCGCCGCCGCCGCCCGCCTGATGGACAAGGAACTCGACGCCGCCGAGAAAGCGCTGGATGCCTCCCTGCTCCAGATCATGGAAATGAGAAACTCACCACTGGAAAGCTACCTCCACCTCATCTTCGTGGCCCGCTTTCTCGAACGTGTCGGCGACCACGCCAAAAACATCTGCGAAGACACCATCTTCATCGAACGAGCCGAGGACATCCGTTTCACCAAGAACAGACGTCATGAGTCCGAAGCCCAGGGACTCTGATCTCCTGCAGCACTTTCACCTTGCGCCTTGCGGTGTCCGCTTTCCCATCGGGGCATGGCACTGATCATCAATGGAGAAGAACTCGACGACGAAATCATCGAGGCAGAATTTCGAAACGTCAAAGGTCACTACGAGCGTCTGCTCCAAGTTTCCTGCTGTGAGCGCGACCCCGAGTTCCGAGGCTATGCCAAGGACAACATCATCTCCCGAGTCCTGTTGAATCAGGAGTCCATGAAGCGCTGCCCAATCGTGGATGAGGCCGATGTCACCGAACGACTGACCAAACTCATTGAGGGTGCCGGTGGAGAGGCTCAGTTCTACATGCAGATCGGCATGCCCCACAAAGATGAGGCTGTTGTGCGCCAAAACGTCGCTGGCGGCGTGCGTTTGGACAAGATGCTGGGCGAAATCTACGGCACCGAGCCCGAGCCCACAGACGCCGAACTGCGTGCCTACTACGAGAAAAACCTCGCCACCTATATGACAGAGGAAATGATTCATGCAGCTCACATCACGAAGAGCCTGCAAGGAGCCAAAAGCCGACAGGAGGTCTTCGAAGCCATGCGCAGCATCCGTCAGGAACTACTTGCTGGTGCAGAGTTTATGAAGCTCGCCGAAGAGCACCGTGCGGATGAGCAGCAGATGATCGATCTCGGTTGGTTCAAACGCGGCGAATTTATGGAGGAGTTCGAGACCATCGCCTTTTCCATGGGTGAAAAGGAAATCAGCCCTGTCTTCAACACGCAACTCGGTTTCCACATCTGCACCGTCTTGGGGCGCAAAGTCTCAGAGCCCATGCCATTCGAGATGGTGAAAGACTCCGTCCGCCAGCGCATGATCGAAGAGTTCAAGGACACGAAGTTCAATGAGTTCGTCGAGCAACTCAAAGCCGGTGCCGAGATCAAGGACACCGACCCCGCTGACGAAAACTGTGGTTGTGGGCATTGACGCTGCTCCAGTGTTTTTGCTAAATAATTGCGCGCCATGGACGATCCGCGCCTCGTCTCCCACCCTCAGCTCCCACGATGAAACACTACACAGCATCCGTTCTCCGCAGGATTTGTCTGATCACAGCATTTGCGGCGCTGTCCTCCTGCCGCCTGCCGCCGGACGCTATGACATCGGGCGGGACTCCCACCGTGCGTCGTGCGGAGTCCTCCACGGGCGGCAGTTTGTTTTCAGGTGCCTTGGAACTCGGTCTGTCCTCCCGATCGTCGGCCATCAATGATGTAGCGCGGTTGTTTGCCGGACTGGATGCGTCTCATCCCCGACATCAGCAGCAGATGCAGGCTCTGTGGCAGAGCCACGAAGGGTCACGAGGCCAGCGCGTGCGCTCCTGGGCTGCCTCCAACATCCGCGATCTCCAGGGTCATCGTGCTCTCTTTTATCCCTTCAGCGGGCCGGACTACCTCTTTGCTCACGATCTCTTCCCTCATGCGGAAACCTACATCCTCTGCGGTCTCGAACCCGCCGAGCCACTGCCCGATTTGCAAACGCTCAGTCAGGGGGAGATCGCAGCCGGTCTGGACAACCTCCGCACCGCCCTCAGCAGCATCATGCAGGCAGGCTACTTCGTGACGGTGGACATGCACCGCGATCTCCAGGCCAGCCGCTTCCGTGGCGTGCTGCCCATCCTCCTCGCCTTCCTCGCCCGCACGGGTGCCACTGTGGACAGCGTGGACATCATGCGCATCGACGGCTCAGGCAATGCCGTGCTCGCCGGTGCCTCCCGTGGTTCCGCGCCGGGGCTCATGATCCGCTACCGCAACGGCTTCGGTGGCATGAAGCGCCTCTTCTATTTCCGCCAGGATCTATCGAACAGCGGCACCCGGCCTGGGGGCCCCTTCCTCACCTTTGTGGCGAAGCAGGGCTACCCACCTGCCCTCGTGAAAAGTGCGTCCTATCTGATGCACAACGACAGCTTTTCCACCATCCGCAACTATCTCGTGCGCAGCACCAGCGGACTCGTCCAGGACCCCTCCGGCGTGCCTTGGCGCACGTTGGTCAGCAGCGGCTTGTCCTTGTCACTCTACGGGAACTATCAGGGCACCATCGGCATCTTTTCCCAGCAGCAGCCAGATCTCAGAGCCGCCTACCAGAGCGGCAGCTATGGCGCACAGCCCGTCGATTTCGGCTTCGGCTATCTTTACTACCCCGACCGCACGAGCATCGTCGTCGCGCGGCGGCGCTAAAGGTTAGCCAAGCAGCTTCTCCAGCGCCGCCGCCTCTGTCACCGGAGCCTGGCAGGTGTAGTTCTGGCAGACATATGCGGCAGGCCTGCCGGAAACAGGTTTCATCTCAGCGAGGGCTTCGTTGTGCTTCGCGAGCCAGGCTTGGCCTTCGCCGCCGTCGGCGTGGAGGAGGACGGCGTGCGGGAGCAGGCGTGATTGCACGACCTTGAGCAAGGCTTGAAACTCGGGCGCGGTCTTGTCGCCGGCGAGAACGATCTGTTGCTTGCCGCGCTCCAAGAAATCGGCGGCGGTGACAAGCATCGGCACGGCGCTGGGGCTGTCTTGAAGGGTCTTGCCGAAGAGGGTGAGGACCTTCTGAGCCTGCTCGGCATGAGCTTTGTCGTCCAGGATGGCCGCGAGCCGGGCGAGGTTCAGCGCGGCGAGCGAGTTCGGCGATGGCTCGGCACCGTCGTAGTCTTCTTTGATGCGCAAAACGGAGTGCGCCATCTCGGTGTGGACGCTGTAGTAGCCGCCTTTTTCTTTGTCGAGGAAGAGGCTGTCCATCTCGGCCTGGAGGGCGCTGGCCCACTGGAGCCATTTCACATCGAGGCCGGCCTGATAGAGATCCAGCAGTGCGTGAATGAGCGCGGCGTAGTCGATCGCGAAGCCTTTGGGACCACGGCCACCTTCACGCCAACTGCGGTGCAGGCCCTTCCCGGGCTCGGAGCAAAGCTGATCGTGGATGAATTGAGCGGCTTGGGCACCGAGCTGGATGAACTCGGGCTCGCCAAGCGCCGCACCGGCACGGGCGAGGCCGGAGATCATGAGGCCGTTCCAGGCGGTGATGATCTTGTCATCGCGATGCGGACGCAGGCGCTTGCTTCGCGCTTCAAAGAGCAGTTTCAGGCCGCGATCGAGGATCGTCTGCACCTCTTCGGGCGTCTTTTTGAAGAACTCGGCTGTCTTCTTTGCGGAGAAGGCGCGGAAGAGCGTGTTCGTGCCTTTCAGTTCTTCGTGCGGATCGCTTTCTGGCCGTGCATTGCCATCGCGACGGGCACCATAGGCATAGCGAAAGAGGCTTCCCTGCTCTTTGCCGAGCAGTTCGTCGATCTCGGCGGCCGTCCAGATGTAGAAGGCACCTTCTTTTTTGTGGTCGTCGCCTTCTTTGGCGAAGCTGTCGGCATCTTCAGCGGAGAAAAAGCCACCATCCGGGTGACGCAGGTCACGTTTGGCATAGCCGACGATCTGCCGGCCGATCTCCGCGAGGAAAACCGAGCCCGTGACGAGGTGCCCTTCTGCATAAGCCCAAAGGAGCTGGCCCTGATCGTAGAGCATCTTTTCGTAGTGCGGGATGTGCCAGTAGCCATCCACGCTGTAGCGATGGAAGCCGCCGCCGACATGGTCCCAGATGCCGCCGTTCGCCATCGCCCGCAGCGTTCGCACGGACATCTCACCGGCCCACTCGGCTTCGCTTTTGCGTTCTTCTTTGCCTGTCCATGCCTGCTGAATGCGGAAGAGCAGATTGATCGACGATGAGCGCGGGAACTTCGGCGCACCGCTGAATCCGCCTTCGTGGTAGTCGTAGCTGCTCGCGAGGTCGTCGTAGGCCTTTTGGATCACGGCGTCGGTCTTCACCTCCGCACCTTCGTTTTCACCATCGAGATGCTCCTGGAGCTTGTCGATGCTGCGATTGGAGCTGGTCAGCACCTTCTCGCGATCTTCCGTCCAGGCTTTGTGCAGTTCCAAAAGCAGGTTCTTGAAGCCGATGCGACCGCCTTTGTTCTCCGGTGGGAAGTAGGTGCCGCCGAAGAAGGGCTTCAGCTCCGGCGTGAGGAAAACCGACATCGGCCAGCCGCCACCACCCGTCGCGGCCTGCACATAGGTCATGTAGGTGAGATCGACATCCGGGCGCTCCTCACGGTCCACTTTCACCGGGATGAAATGCTCGTTGATGACCTTTGCGATCTCTTCGTTCTCGAACGACTCGCGCTCCATCACATGGCACCAGTGGCAGGTCGAGTAGCCGCTGGAGAGGAAGATCGGCTTGTCCTCCGCCTTCGCCTTGGCGATGGCTTCATCGCCCCAGGGCATCCAGTTCACAGGATTGTGCGCATGCTGGAGAAGGTAGGGTGACTTCTCCTTGGCGAGGGCGTTGGTGAACTTGGGCTGGGGGGAATCGCTCATGGTGGGGGTGGAGTGAAACGTGCCCGACCCGCCGTGGGTTGCAAGGCAGCATCAATGAACCGCTGGCGCAGGGTTCAGCAGATCGACCGGCGCGCCGCGATGCTCCGCCAGGAGGCGCTCGGGCGAGAGGCGATTCAGCGGCGCGTCCGCATAACCCACGCCCGGATTTACATACGGCCCTTCACGAACCTCAAAGTGCAGATGCGCCAAGTATTGGCCATCCGCCGTACCCACGGTGCCGATTTTCTCACCGCGCTGCACGACTTGATCGGGCTTCAAGAGGATCTGGTCGAGGTGCGCATAAACGGTCTGGATCACCCGCGTCTTCCCTGCCTCGCGCACTCGATGCGCCAGGATGATCATCTTCCCCCAGCCTGGTCCGGGCACGCCCGCATACACCACACGACCAAAGCCGGAGGCATAAACGGCATCCCCGAGATCCGAGTTCAACCCGCCGATGCCATTCAAGTCATCCCCGAGGTGTCGGTTGATCCGAAACGGCTGCGCATTGTAAGTCAGCGCCCCATGCTCTGAGCCCATCGGAGCATCAAAACGGGCCGCCAGTGGCAGTCGTGCCACCTCCACCGGACTCATGCGCTTGAAGGCAGGATCAAAAGGCGGGGTGAGGGGCCGTTGAAGCCAGAACCCCGCTGCCGCCAGCAAAGCGATGAAGCCCAAGAGCAGGATGAGGCGACGGCGTTTCATGTTGGGTGCCTTTAGACAGAAAGCTCGTGGAGGCGAACAGCCAAGCTCAGACATTTCGGATGAAATGAGAAAGTCACTGTTATCGTGAGTGC
>JBILPY010000274.1:0-6053 GCA_044373575.1 Prosthecobacter sp.
GATCATCACCGGATGCGGCTTACCCTTCAAAGCATGGCGCTGAACGAAGTCGCCCCACTTGTCCGCCACCGTGTCGCGCAGCTTGAGCTGACCCGCACGACCACGCATGGCGGTGCGGTCTTTGATGCCCGCCGCTTCCTGGGCAAAGGCCAGATACTGACTCACGCGCTCCGGCGTGCGGATCTCGTGATAGACCTCCGTCTTGAACTCCATCTCCTTCTTCGCGATCTCCGCCACCTTCGCCTCATAGTCTTTGAAGGCCGCCGCATCCGCTGTTTTGCCGATCACGGGTAGATTGTTCTGCTCCGGCTGCTCGCTGCTGTTGAAGATGGAATACATCGCATAGTAGTCCTTGCTCGGAATTGGGTCGAACTTGTGATTGTGGCAGCGAGCGCAGCCCACGGTCACGCCGAGCATCCCACGGCTGACCACATCGATGCGGTCGTCGATCTGGAGATTGCGGTCGCTGATGAACTTGTCCCCCACATTCAGAAAGCCGAGCGCGGCCAAAGACGGATGCGCAGGCTCATTCGGGTGCAGCTTGTCCGCCGCTAGCTGGTGCATGAGGAACTGGTCATAGGGCAGGTCTTCATTGAGCGACTTCACAACCCAGTCGCGATAGGTGTAGGCATAGGGATAATTGATGTTTCTCCCCGCCACCTGATAGCCGTCCGTGTCCGCATAGCGTGCCACGTCCAGCCAGTGGCGTGCCCACCGCTGGCCGTAGGTCGGCGTGGCGAGCAGTCTCGTGATCAGCTTCTCAGCGTTCGGCTCTTTGACGAAATTCTGCACGTCCTCGTAGCTCGGCTGGAGGCCTGTCAGCGTCACATGGATGCGGCGGCACAGCGTGGCCGGATCTGCCTTTGGCGCGAAGTCGATGCCCGCCGCCTTCAGCTTGGAGCCGACCAAGCCGTCGATGCTCACTCCCGGCTGGCGCTGCACCGGCAAATAAGCCCAATGCTGCATCGGGTCCGCCTTCGTCTCATGCGCCACCTCCACCTCAGCAGGCCAGGGGAGACCCATCGTGATCCACTTCTCCAGCGCGGCGATCTGCGCGGGCTTCAGCTTCTCCGCCTTCTTCGGCATCGCCTCCACACCGGGGGCGTGGTTGATGGCCTTGATCAGCTTGGAGATCGCCGGATTCCCCGCCTCCACCACCTTGCCGTAGTCGCTCCCCTTCATCAGAGCGCTGCGGATGTCCACCCGCAGGCCGTTCTCGTGCTTATGCCCGCCGTGGCAGTCATAGCAGTTCTCCGCCAGCACCGGGCGGATCTCTTTTTCAAAGAACTCGATCTGCTCCGGCGGGAAAAGATCAGCAGCATGGGTATGGACGCTCACAATGGCGAGAGCGCCACCCAGCAGGCGCAGCGGGCGTGTAAACAAAGGTGTCATCGGGGGGGGAATGCGACAGGTGGTGATGTATCCTAACATCACCCAAAGCAATACGAACGAGGCATGAGCGCCTTGCAGACCAGTTTTTTGCGAATTCTGCGAAAGCCCGCCTCATCCTTGGCATGAAAACTTCCCGGTTGCGCGGGGCGGGGGGAGCGGGCTTCATCGGCAGCCATGTCTTCTGTCCCCCACACGACTCCGCTGATCCTTCCTTCTCTCCTGGCCTCTGACTGGTCCAAAGTCGGGGCCGAGGTCAAGAAAGCCGAGGACGTCGGGGTGCAGTGGCTGCATCTCGATGTGATGGACGGGGCCTTCGTGGACAATATCTCCTTCGGCCCGCAGATGGTGCAGACGGTGCGGAAATGCACGGGGATGTTCCTGGATGTGCATCTCATGATCCACCGCGCGGATCATTACCTAGAGCGCTTTCTCAAAGCGGGGGCGGATAACATCACCATCCACGTGGAGGCGAACTACGACAGCTCCGTGGCGGAGACTTTGCAGCGCATCCGTGCGGCTGGGAAGCAATGCGGCATCGCTCTGCATCCGAGCACACCGTTTGAAGCCGCGATCCCGTATGCGGACATGATCGATCTACTGCTTGTCATGACGGTGGTGCCAGGCTTCGGCGGGCAGCCTTTCATGGAGAAGGAAACCATGCCCAAGCTGGCTGCAGCGCGAGATTATCGCGATGCCCACGGTCTGAAATACCACCTAGAAGTCGATGGGGGCATCTACACGCACACGGCCCCCATCGCGAAGCAGCACGGGGCGAATCTCTTTGTCTGCGGCACGTCGTTCTTCGGTCCGCCAGATGCCAAGGCGGCGATGACGGAGCTGGTGGCAGCGGTGGCTTGAGGTCCATTTGCTCGCCCGTCTTGCCAGCACGATCAAACCTCGCTAGTCTTAGCAAATGAGGTTTTTAAGGCATCTAATTTGGCTCACGGGCACGCTTGTGGGCAGTTTGCAGGCGCAGTCTCCGGCACCTGTGCCTGTGGCTGCACCGTCAGCCGTCGCAGTTCCAGCGGCGTCGCCTTTGATCGGAACGGCTGATGTCGCGGCGCAGCTCGGGAAGCTGAGCCCCCTCGGTATGGTGCCAAATTGGACGGAGCTCGAAGGGCTGGCTGGGAGTCTGACGAGGGAAGAGTTTCAGAAGGTGTGGCAGGAGCTTTACTCGGAGGCCAATGCACTGCCGCCGCCTTTCGAGATCACGGAGGAGGCGCTGCTCGTGCCGACGGGCCAGGATGCGAAGCCGAAGCTGAAGCTGCCCTTTCGTCCGGCAGGCAAGTCCGGCGCTCCGCTGGCGAGCTCATGGCGTCGCGCAAGCGTTCTGCCGCCACTTAACGGCCGCCCGCTGCTGAGTGATCTGCACATCGCGCTCGATCCGGGTCATATCGGCGGCTCGTGGGCGATCATGGAGGAGCGCTTCCTCAGCTTCAAAATGGGCGAGTCGATTCGCGAGGGCGATCTGTCATTGCTCACGGCGAAGATTCTCAAGGAGCGGCTCATCAAGCTGGGGGCCATCGTGAGTCTGGTGCGGGAAAATAATGATCCTGTGACCACGAGGCGTCCGGCAGATCTGGAGAAAGACGCGCGCCAGTTGCTGTCCGAGGCGGGCTTTCCCAATCCAGTGCCGACCTATCAAGGCGTCACCGGCGAAGCGAAGCTGCTGACAGTGCAGTGGCAGAGTGAAAAGCTGTTTTATCGTGTCAGCGAGATCCACGCCCGTGGCGAGCGCGTGAACAAGCAGATCAAGCCGGACCTCGTGGTGTGCCTGCATTTCAATGCCGAGTCCTGGGGCGACTCCACGGCTCCGCAGTTTTCGCCACAGAATCATCTGCACGTCCTCGTGAACGGCTGCTACTCGAATGTCGAGCTGATGCAGCAGGATGTGCGCTTCGAGATGCTGGCGCGCCTCTTTGGCCGCGTGCATGAGGAGGAACTGCCCCTGGCAAAGGCAATCGCGGAGAGCACGGCGCGCAGCACCGGCCTGCCCGCCTATGTCTATACCACGCCAAACGCCCGCAAACTGGCTGACAATCCGTATGTCTATGCACGAAACCTGCTGGCAAACCGGATCTACCGCTGCCCGGTGATCTACCTGGAGCCCTATGTCATGAACCACGAGGAAACTTACCGCCGCCTGATCGCCGAACATTATCTCGGGCGCACGCTTATCGGCGGGAAGCTGGTGACCAGCGCCATCGAGGACTATGTGCGTGGCGTGGTGGATGGACTGGTGAACTACTATCAAAACCACCGCCGCGACTCATGAAGGTGCTCCTCATCGGATGCGGATTCGTCGGCGAGCGTGCGGCGGATCTCCTCCACGCGGGCGGCCATGAGGTCATCGGCGTCACTCATTCCCCCGCTTCGGCGGAGCGTCTCGCGGCGGAGAAACCCTGGCGAGCGCTGGCTTGCGATGTCTCCTCGTCTTCGGATGTCCAGGCCCTGCGGGCTCAAACCGGTCCCGTGGATGCCTTCATCCACTGCGCCAGTTCCAGCAAAGGCGGCGCGGAGATGTATCAGGCGGTTTATGTCGATGGTCTGACGCATCTCACCTCGGCCTATCCAGAAGCCTGGCCGCTCTACACTGGCAGCACCAGCGTCTATCCCCAGACAGACGGCAGTCAGGTCGATGAGACAAGCCCTGCCGATCCTGGCAAAGATACCGGACGTCTTCTGCGCGCTGCGGAGGAGATTGCCCTCAGCAAAGGCGGCACGGTGGCGCGACTCGCGGGCATCTATGGCCCTGGTCGATCCTTTGTGCTGAAGAATCTACTGGAAGGCAAAAGCGGCATCGAGGTGAACGACGGCGCGCCTGACGGACGCCTGCTGAATCAGATCCACGGCGACGATGCGGCCTCAGCGCTCGTCCACCTCGTCACGCAAAAGCACGCGGGCATCTTTAATGTCGTCGATGATGCCCAGATGACCCAGCGTGCCTGTCTGGAAAAGCTGGCTGCTCTCTTCAGCCTGCCGGTGCCTGAAACGAAGGCTCCTGATCCCGGCCGCAAGCGCGGCTGGACGCACAAACATGTCTCGAATGCCAAGCTCCGTGCGACGGGCTGGGTGCCGAAGTATCCGAGCTACTTCGATGCGTTGCGGGATGACGCGCAGCTCGCGTCCTCCATCCTCGCGCTCGTCGATGAAGGCGGCGAGGTGCCGTTGCCACGCGCGGAGAACATCGTCATCATCGGCCTCATGGGCAGTGGGAAATCCACCGTCGGCAGGCTGGTGGCGCGGCTGCTGGGATTCCACTTCGCGGACACCGATCACATGATCATCGACCGCGCGGGCTGCTCCATCCCGGAGATCTTCGCCAGGGAAGGGGAGGTCGGTTTCCGCCAGCGTGAGAGTGCCGTGCTGCGTGAGCTTCTCGGCGCGCGCCGCACCATCATCGCCACCGGGGGAGGCATCATCACTCAACCGGTGAACAAGCCGCTGCTGCGCCACCTCGGTTTCATCACCTGGCTGGAGGCCAGCACGGAGTTGCTCGTCCGCAGGACGGCCGCCAACAATGACCGCCCGCTGCTTCGCGGTGAGGAGCCTCCTCGGGTGAAGCTGGAGCGTCTGATCCAGGAGCGTGCACCACTCTACAAAGCCCTCGCTGACCTGCGCATCCTCACGGATGACCTGACTCAGGAGGAGAGCGCCTACGGTGTGGCCGAGAGTGCGCGCATCTTCTTCGCCCACCGAAAGTAAGCCTTCGCTGCACATCGGTGACATTTTCGAGCACAGGCGTACCACTATTTCAGCGATAGAAAGACTTTTTCAGCGCGGGTCGGATACCGCGTGACACGAAGTTTGACACTGGCCGCGAAGCGATGACAATCAGACACAATGGAGGTGCCACCCGATATACCTGAAGAGATCAAAAAAGAGAAAGGCCTGTGGGAGAAAACCCGCAAGTCCCTCATCGAACGTCTCAACAACTGGGAAGACCAGAAGACTTGGAATGAGTTCTACCAGACCTATTGGCGACTCATCTACTCGGTGGCCACCAAGGCCGGCCTCACTCGCGAAGAAGCCTTCGATGTCATCCAGGAGACCATCATCGCCATCGCCCGCCAGGTGCAGAAGGGGCAGTATGATCCCCGCGCCGGTTCTTTTAAAGCTTGGCTGCTTCAGATGACCCGCTGGCGTGTGCTGGATGTCTTCCGCGCCCGCAAGCGCCAGCCATCCCTCGCTGACCAAGGCAATGCCGACAGCGAGGACACGAGCAATCTCGCCATCGACCGCCTCAGCAATGAGAAGGACAACCTCCTCGAAAGCATCTGGGACAAAGAATGGCGGGATAACATCACCTCCGCTGCCATTGAGCGCGTGAAGGCCAAGGTCTCTCCCCGTCAGTTCCAGATCTTCGACTGCTACGTCATGAAGGGCTGGGGCGTGAAGAAGACAAGCGAGGCCCTCGGCATCAATGCCGCCCAGGTGTATCTGGCGAAGCACCGCGTCGGTGCCCTCGTGAAAAAGGAAGTGCAGGGACTCGAAGGCACGATGCTGTAAACAGCGTTTGATTCGACAAAACCTGCATCTTGGGCGAACAGGAAGCGTTCAAAGTAACGCAGCCCCCCGCTCATGCGTCTGATCCGCTCCATCCTCCGTTTTGTCCTGCCCGTCGTCATTCTCGGCGGTTGCGTCTATGCGACATGGTGGCT
>JBILPY010000275.1:0-6039 GCA_044373575.1 Prosthecobacter sp.
GAGGCCAGCACCTTTGCGCTCATGGACTTCGAGAAGTATCTTGGCCGCGATCTCACCACCAAGATCCTCGACGACGCCAGCCTGCCGAGCACGGTGGCTGCTCTCGACAAATACGTCGTCATGCTCGATACCCAGGCCAATACGCCCGTCGATCCAGCCGTCGCCAAAGCCACATCCGTGGGCGGCAAGCCAGTCGCGCCACCCGCCGCGAAAAAGATCTCCGCCAAGCCCGTGCAGAGCCGCATCGACTTCTCCCCCTTCCTCGAAGGCACCGCCTGTGGTGACGGCGAAGCACAGCAGAAGCTCCGTCAGCTCGAAGACAAAATGCTGCTCAGCAAATCCGAGCTCGCCGTGGCAAAGCAGAAGGTCGAGTCCTCCGAGCGACTCGCCGCCCGCAGCTTCATCTCGAAGACACAGCTCGAAAACGATCAGGTGACCTATGAAAAAGTCACCCTCGCCGTGAAGACCGCCACCACCGAACTGGATCTCTTCAAGAAATACGAGTTCTCCAAGCAGTGCGCTCTCCTCCTCTCCGCCTACCGCGAGAGCCTCACCCGTCTGGAACGCACCGTCCGCGCGAACCGTTCCAAGATGGCCACTGCCGAGACCCGCTTCACCACCTCGAAGCGCCGCTACGAGATGGAACTCGCCCAGCGTGAAGATTTGGAGCGCCAGCTCAAGGCCTGCAACATCAAGGCCGTGCAGCCCGGCCTCGTCGCCTATGGCGATCTCGACGCCGGTGCCTCCTACAATTACAGCAACAGCATCGAAGAGGGTGCCACCGTCCGTCTCCGCCAGACCCTGCTCACCATTCCTGACATGTCCCAGATGGGCGTGAACGTGAAGGTCCACGAATCCCAGGTCAAGAAGGTCAAGATCGGCCAGACCGCCCTCATCCGCGTCGATGCCGAGCCCGGTATCGTCCTCGAAGGCCGCGTCGCTGAGCTGGCCCTCATGCCGGACTCCTCCAGCAGCCGCTACACGCCTAACCTCAAGGTCTATCCCTCGAACATCCACATCGCCGGCACCCACCCCTGGCTCCGCCCCGGCATGAACGCCAAGGTCGAGATCGTCGTCGATCAGCTCTCCGATGTCGTCTTCGTCCCCGTGCAGTCCGTCGAGGTCGAGCAGGATCAGCACTACTGCTACATCCGCAGCGGAGCCAAACTGGAGCGCCGCTTCATCAAGACAGGCGTCTTTAATGACGAGTTCATCGAAGTTCGCGATGGCGTTCGTGCTGGTGAAGAAGTCGCACTTGCCCTGCCGAAGAAAGCCAACACCGAAGACGCCACCAAGCCAGCCTCTGGCACTCCTGACCAGCCCACCAAGCCCAAGAACAAGGCCAAGGATAAAGCCAAAGACGTCGCCGCCATTCCCGCTGCCAAGACATCCGCTAACTGACTTCGCCGATGCCCGAGCCGCTGATCAGCTTGAGGGACATTCGCAAGTCCTACCAGATGGGAGACGTCGTCAGTCAGGTGCTTCAGGGCATCTCGTTCGACATCTTCCCCGGGGAATACGTCTGCATCATGGGACCCTCAGGCTGTGGGAAATCCACCCTGCTGAACCTCCTCGGCTGCCTCGATCAGCCTACCTCCGGCGACTACTTCCTCGGCGGGCAAAACGTCGCCACCCTGGATGACGACGACCTTTCCGAAGCCCGCAATCGCAACCTCGGCTTCATCTTCCAGAGCTACAACCTCATCCAGCAGCTCACCGTCCTCGAAAACATCGCCGTGCCCATGTACTACGGCGGTGCAGAGGACAGCAAGATGCGCGAAGTCGCCGAAAAGCTCGCCAACCAGGTCGGCCTCGGTCATCGCCTCGGGCACAAGCCCAACGAACTCTCCGGCGGCCAGCAGCAGCGCGTCGCCATCGCCCGCGCGCTTTCGAATAATCCGATCGTCATCCTCGCCGACGAAGCCACCGGCAATCTCGACAGCAAGTCCGGCCAGGAAATCCTCGGCCTCTTCGACGACCTCAACGCCCAAGGCCGCACCCTCATCTTCGTCACCCACGACGAACGCATGGTCGAGCGCTGCACCCGCATCATCCGCCTCCGCGACGGCTTTCTGGACCGCGACGAGCCCGGCGCCCGCGCGAAGAAGTGATCAAAACTCCCCACGGAACACGCAGCGTGCGCTGGGCGTCTCGTAGATCGTGATCTCGGCCAGACCGGGGAGTTGCGGGGCCAGCTTCTTCCACAGCCAGGCCGCCATGTATTCGATGGTCGGGTTTTCCAGGCCTTCGATCTCGTTCAGGTAGCTGTGATCCAGCAGCTCCAGCAGTGGCTTCATGGCCCGGCTGATCTCGGCGTGATCATAGACCCAGCCGATGGCGGGATTCACGTCCCCTTCGACAGCGATCTCCACCTTGAAGCTGTGCCCGTGCATCTTCGTGCACTTGTGCGTCTCAGGGAGATTTGGCAGCGTTTGAGCGGCTTCAAAACGGAAGTCTTTGATGATGCGGGCGCGCATGGGGAGGCGGGATTAATTTGTGGCGGGCAGTGGCTTGGCGATCTGCTCTTTCGGCGGGAGGATGGTGACGCGCAAGCGATGAACCACGCCATCAAACGGTGTGCTGTTTGGGAATTCCTTCGGGCTCAGCGGACCGAAGCTTTGGCCTACGGTCAGCCCGGCCTTGGGCTGCTCTGGGAAGCCGGCGGCATAGGGCGCATTCGCCAGCATCTCGCTGCGACTCGGGACGGCCAGAGACAGCAGCCCGTCGGCATCCATGCTCGCACGGACGTGGCAGGTGCCTTTCTCCAAACCATCACCGATGACCGCGGTGGCCACCCCCTCTTTAAACACGCTCAGGGTCGGCTTGCCGGCCACAAGGTGAAAGGCGTAGCCGAGCTGCGCATCGCCATGGAAGACCAGACTGCTGTCAGCATCGACTTTCGGATCGTATTCAAATGAGGTCTCGATGAAGATGCCCCGCCCTTCGAGGATTGGCGACTGCGCAGCACTGAGTTCATCGCCCGGCTTCAGGTCGAGATGGATGGAGCCATCAGGGCTCGGCTCCGTGGCGATCTCCGCCACCGGACGCGAGGAGCTCAGAAACTCCTCCGGGAAGAACTCCGCGATGTCCTTCTTCAGCAGCTCGTTGGCTGGATCAGCGGCCACATTCGTCCACTCATGCGGGTCGGTTTGATGATCGTACAGCTCCTCGCTGCCATCGGCGTAGCGGATGTAGCGCCACTGGTCCGTGCGTGCGGCATAACTGACTTTGCCACCTCCTCCCATGGCCGTGATGGCAGGGCGCGGGCTCTTCGCCGCAGGATCACGCATCAGCGGGGCGAGACTCGTGCCGTCCAGATGCTCGGGCGCTTTCGTCTTCGTCAGCTCGCACAGCGTCGGGTAGAGATCGATCAGCGACACCGGCTCCGTGCTCACCGTGTCCGGCTGCGTCACCCCCGGCGCCACGATGCAAAGCGGCACCCGCGTCGCCTCCTCCCACAGCTTGCCTTTGTGCCATAGATGCTTCTCGCCGAGATACCAGCCGTGATCGGAGGTAAAGACAACGATCGTGTTCTTCGCGTTCGGTCCAGCCTCCAGCGCCTCGATCACCCGGCCCAGCATCGCATCACAAAAGGCGACGTTGGCAAGATACGCCTGCACCGCCTCCTTCCACTTCCCGTGCTTCACGATCTCATCGTGGTGGCTCCCCGGCTTGTCGTGGCTCTTGGCAAAGGCCGGCACATCCGACAGGTCATCCGCCTTCACCTCCGGGAGCTGGATGGACTCGATGGGAAACAGGTCGAAGTAAGCCTTCGGCACATACCAAGGCGAGTGCGGTCGGTACAGCCCCACTGCCAGAAAGAAAGGCTTGCTGCTCTTATTGCGCAGTTGATCCGAGGCCCAGGACACCACCGCGCCGTCATCCGTCAACTCGTCCGGCACATCGATCTGGCCCCAGTCCCAGTGCCAGACGTTCATGCTGTTAAAATTCTGCCCCGTATGCACAGGCAGATCCGGGATCTGCGTGCCCGCCTCCGGGAAGCGCACATCCCACGCCGCATCCTGCTCAAAGCCACGCCTACCCCCGTGCCAGCCCGCCAGCTTCCCCTCGGGTCCGCCGTGGTTCGCGTGGAAGATCTTCCCCCCCGCCGCCGTCGCATAGCCCAGCCCCTTGAAGTGCTCCGGCAGCGTCGTTTTCCCGGCGATCTGCACACATCTCCGCCAGTCCTGCTCATTGCCAGAGACCCCGCTGCTGGAGGGCATCATCCCCGTCAGCAAAGACGTCCGCGACGGATTGCACAGCGCGTAGTTGCAGTGCGCATTCGTAAAGCGCATCCCCAGCTTCGCCAGGCGGTCCATGTTCGGCGTCCGCGCCTGCGGGTGCCCTCCCATCCAGCCCACATAGTCCCGCAGATCATCCGCGATGATGAAGAGCACGTTCGGCTTCCCCGAGGCGCTGGCGCTGCGTTTCTTCGTGGACTTCATCGCCGAATGCAGCGGCGAAGTCAGCAGACACAGGAACAGGAGGGAAAAAAGGCAGCGCGGGGGAGGCATCGCCCGTACTGGAGCATCCGCCTGCCTTCCGTGCAAACTTTGAAAACGCGCCCGCTGGCCGGATCACTTCACACCCTTCAGGCTCATCGGCAGAGGCATCTGCCAGATGGCGGCACCGCGCGGGATCTCCTCCAGCTCCATGAAGGGCGCCGCTGCCGGATTGGGCGTGTTCGTCCGCGCCATCTTGGAGGGGTCGATCGGCTTGCTGTGGCCGGTCTGCACGGAACCCACCAGCGGCTCGCTCGACGGATTCAGCATTCGCGGCTCCACGCGCGCCCAGGTCTTTGAGGAGAAGTAGGCATCCTGGCTGCGCCATGCCTGACCAGGACTGGAGCGGACATAGATACCGAAGCGGTCAAAGAGCACCTCCGGCACATAGCGGCTGCCGACTTTCGACACGAGCGGCGGATCTCGCGGATCAGGGGCGGACTCGGTGGATTCCAGGAGGTATTCGACATCGTTCATCTTCACCACGACCCAGGCGTGACCGCCGAGATCACCGTAGCGACCCAGGGCGACGCGGGCGTTATAGCCACGGGCGATGAGCCAGTCGCAGAGGTAGATGGAGGAGTCTTCACAGTCGCCCTGGCCGAGTCGCTGGGTTTCCAAACTCGTCTGCCAGGCGTCGGTGGCGTTCTTTTTCAAACCGGGATCGCGAGTGTAGATGCAGTTCCCGTGTACCGCCGAGCAGATTGTGAACAGCTCGTGGATGCGGGCGATGTCCTTAGCAAAGACCGCTGGCGGCGCATAGCCCGTCAGGAACTCGTTCACGTAGCGGAACTTATGTTCCTGATCGGCTGCCACCACCGCGTAGGTTCGGCGGCAGCTGGGGCACTCTAGTCCCAGACTGTGCTGCTGCCGGGAGACGCGCACGATGTGCGGGTGATCGCAGTGCAGGCAGCGGCTGAAGAACGCCTCGTCATCTGTTTTCGTCAGCGACTCGGGACTGAAATCCACCAACCGCTGTCCGACGACGATGAGCGCCTGATTGGTCAGGCCACCCATGGAGGGGCGCACAGCGCAGCCCAGGTTTGTCATCTGCGGCGCGCTCCGTCCGGCGAACTCCTGGAACCGGTCCAGCAGATCCCGCAGCGTCGGAGCATCGGCTGTGCAGACGGCGACATGGTAGTAGCGGGGCAGTGCTTCCTGAACCTTGCTGGTGATCGAGTCCATGTCGTCGAGCACGAGTGTGGGGAAAACCTTATGCAGCCATTCGTCCAGCTCCGGGTCCATTCTCAGGGTGGGCTGTTTGGAGGCGATGCGCGCGTAGTTCAGTCGGTCCACGAGGTCCACGCGGAAGCGAACGTCTGAGTAGTGGTCGCTGCCATCGCCGAAACGCTGTTCCAGCATAAATATGGCCCCTTCCAGCAGCCCTTTCCGATGCGCCATGAGTCCGCCCGCAAGAAAGACTCCTGCGAGAACTGACCAGAGGATGAGGCGGCGAACCATCGTGAGTGAGAAAGGAAAACGGAAGCTAGAGGCTGAATTATAATAATTATAAACAAGGTGGCAAGACCAAAGGCTG
>JBILPY010000276.1:0-6010 GCA_044373575.1 Prosthecobacter sp.
TTTTTGAGCCGCTCTTTGAGCGGCCCCCACCATGCAAAGCGTTGTGTTTTCATCGACTCCCACCTCTAATCCATCACAGCCATTTTGCCCATCATCAGGTTTTCAAACACGACCTAGCAATAAAAGGAAATTCCTAGCAATCTGATCTGAACTTGATGTCACGCGCAAAAACAATCGCCTTCTTCGCATTGATCGGCCCGGCCGCCGCAGCCGTGCCGTTTCTTCTCACGATCCTCACTCTCGCCGCCTTCCATCGCGACGCCCAGGGGATCGGCATTGCGGTGGCTGCGTTGTTCATGGCCTATGTTTATGGTCTCATTCCATCGGCGGTTTCCGGATTGCTGTTTGCATGGGTCGTGGGCCGCCATCCGCATGTCGTCCATCGCGCGGCCTCCGTTGCGCGGGTGGGAGCGGGCGCCGGTTTTCTTTCGTCCCTGCCCCTTGCAGCTTGGGCATTTCTCCTCACTGAAAAAGTCCTTGCTTACGATCACGCCCTTATGGCTGCGGCCTTCCTTGTCCCCGGCATTGTTTCCGGGGCCGTCTGCGCGGTCTTGTGGCGTAAGTGGGCATCCGCTGTGACAAAGCATTCTCCGACGCGGAAGACCATGAACTCCACACCCGCAAACTGACGACAGCCAATCCATTTCAGTCCCTTTCGGCCTGCATTCCTTTCTCCTTGCAATGGATGGGTGAAACTGGAAATCTCCCCACCGTGACCAATTTTGATGGGGTATTATGGGGTTTTATCGCGGTGCTTCTCACTGGGGGACTGGTCGGTTACTTCAAAGCTGGGAGTCGGGTGTCGCTGCTTACGAGTGGCCTTATCGCGGCCCTTCTGGCGTTCGCCGCATTGGGATTTTTCGGCGCAACCACTTCCCGCTCGGTCGCGAGATTCATGATCGGGTGTCTCTTTTGCCTCTTTGGCTGCCGCTGGTGGGTGAGTCGTAAGTTCATGCCTAGTGGCCTCATGGCCTTGGCAGCGCTTGCGACCAGCGGCCTGCTGGCGGGATTTGACGATCATTAAAACGGAAACTTTCATTTACGGTGTGCCGGCCCTCATCGCCGCTTGCGCTCACGATCGCGTTTGGCTCTCATGCCTAAACCGCTTTGTCGAGTGTTTGAAGGGTTCCCCGTATTCTCAGGATGATCCGATCCGCTTTCCTTATCCTCGTCATTTCCACTGTTGCCGCACTCGATTATGCGGTGCATGCGGAGAAGCTGAAGTAGCTCAAATCGACATAAGAATGGGCACAGAAGAATAGTCCGAATCATGAAAAGTCTCTTGCTCTTCCTCCTCGCTGCCTCAGGGGTGCCTCCAGTCGCCGCCGAGCCATCAAGGCCGAACATCCTGTTCATCATCGCCGATGACCTCGCGACGCGCCTCGGCTGTTACGGAGACAAAGCGGCCATCACTCCCCATCTCGACCGTCTTGCTGCCGAAGGAGTTGTTTTCACCAAGGCTTACTGCCAGGGCGCGGTCTGCACACCCAGCCGCACCTCCTTCATGCTCGGGCTGAACACACGCCATGCACGGTCGAACCATTTCATCGAGCATCCCGACACGATGACCATGGGCCGCTGGTTCCGCGAGCACGGCTATCAAACCGCCGCTATCGGCAAGATCGATCACGACGACCCCAACGACGCCTATACCGATCCAAAGGCCTGGGACGTGCGTGTGAAACGCGAGGACATGGCCCCGAAGCTGCCAACACAAAACACCTCCTTCGATGAAGACCTCGGCCAGCAGCGGAAACGCGTCTCGCTCATCCGCCTGGCCGATTCCCAGGAGGCCATGGGCGATTGGGTGCGTGCCGAGCGCTTGATCCAGTTCTTCGACAAAGAACGCGATCCCTCCAAGCCCTTCTTTGCCGCCATCGGCTTTCATTCACCGCATGTGCCCTGGGATAGCACCCAGGCTAACTTCGACGCGCACGATCCCACCAAGTTCACGCCCGAGATCCCCCCCTCCGATGCCACGCCCTTGCCGCCCGGCTCTCTGCTGCAAGAGCCCGGCATGGAAATGTCCGCCGCGCATCAACGCGAAGGCATCCGCGGCTACTACGCCGCCGTGACGGAGCTCGATAACCAAGTCGGCCGCCTCCTCGATCACCTACGCGCCAAAGGCCAGCTCGCAAACACCCTCGTCGTCTTCACCAGCGACCACGGTTATCACCTCGGCTGGCGCGGTCAGTGGTGCAAACACAGCATCGACGAGCAAGTCATGCGCGTCCCCCTCATCGTGCGTCATCCGCAGGGCGCAAAGAACGCCAAGGCCAGCGGCATCGTCGAGCTGCTCGACCTCTTCCCCACCTTCTGCGACTTCGCCGGACTGCCCGCGCATGAAACGCTCGATGGCAAAAGCTTCCTCCCCCTGCTCATGGACCCGAAAGCCGAAGGCAAACCCGGTGCCTTCTGCCAATGGGGCAACGGACGCACCGTCCGCACCCAACGCTGGCGCCTCACCGAACGCCGCGATGGCTCCACCGAACTTTACGACCACAGCACCGATGAGGCCGAGTATCACAACGTCATCACGAATCCCGATCACGCGCCGCTGGTGAAGCGATTGCATGGCATGCTGGAGACGGAGTTTGGGCCGCAGGTGAAAGCGGCTGCGGGCAAGGCCAAGGCGAAATGAGCAACCTCCACCCTAGCTCGTGAGAGTTACAGTAACCGGGAATCCAGTGGCAGGAGCAAAGGTGGCTCCATCTGCCCCACCATGAGCGAACCACTGGACTATAAGCCGAACTCCGGCTTCTTGGTGAACTCGGCGTGGTGGTTTACGAATGGAAGCCGGAGCAGTGCGGATAAACATTCCAAAAGGTGTTACTGCGGAGCATGAAGCTAACGCGCTGGCACCCCGAGCTGGCGAATGCGCTATTCGCTTCATAGTTTGCGTCAATACCCCGAGAGCAGTCGCTGGCGGTAGCGGGCGGGCGGGACGCCGTTCATTTTGGTGAAAAAACGGCTGAAGTATTGCTCGTCCGCGAAGCCGAGTTCAGCGGCGATTTGTTTCAGGGGTGTTCCTGTGTTGATGAGTTGCCGGATGATGACTTCATTGAGGCACCTGTTCACGTAGGCTTTAGGGCTGAGGCCCATGGAGCGGGCAAAGGCGAGCGAGAAGGCGTGGAGGGTGGTGCCGTGGGCCTTTGCGACATCGGCGATGAGCAGACGGGCTCCGAGATGCTGCCCAATGTGACTGAGGGCCTCCCTGAAGCGAGCGTGTATCTGAAGGTGACGGCTGATGATTTTGTCCAAATCGGGGACGGCCTGGGAGATCCACAGGCCGAGTTGAGACTGAAGCCGGAGACAGGTGTTCGCGGTGGGTGACTTTCCGGCCCGCCATGCGGTCTGCCACTCTTTTTGATTCCAGGCCCCGAGACAAACTGGGCGTCGTTTGGGCCAGTCCAGCAGCAAGTCAATTCCGGGATGCCATTCGCAGCGAAACACGAGGTAGAGGACCTCGTAGCGGCGGCTGCACTGGCGGATCATCGGTGTGTTGCCAGGAAACCAGTAGACCTTGCCGGGGCGGAGCTTGAGTTCTTTGCCGTCGAGGGTGACACTGGCGGTGCCGCTACAGACGAGGTTGATATGATGCAGAGCATCGCACTCTGCGCGGCCTTGGGAACTCCACTCGGGGCCTACGTCGGCGTAGTGCAGGCCGATGATCTCGAAGCGGAGACCTCGGGCCATTGACATGGGGACTGCCAGCGACGGTTCACTGGCGAGTGTCTCATGCTGGCGAAACGGGAAAGGACGGGTGGTGTTCCGGGTCTTCATGCTGGGTCTCTTGTTAAATATCTACAAGAGACGGCACCCTTCGTCCAACCTGCTGGCACTAAATTTTGCCCTGCCATGGCGTATGAATACCCATGCGCCTGCTCTGCTTCGTTTTCTTTATTGCTTCTGTTCTGTCCATCGCCACGGCCAAGGTGTGTGCGGTGGATCGTGCGGTGATGCCGGAAAAGCACCGTCCGCTTTTCAAAGAGCACTGCGTTTCGTGCCATGGCGCTGAGAAGCAGAAGGGGAAGTTCCGCGTGGATGATCTGCCGTTCACGATCACGAACATTGAGGTGGCCGAGAAGTGGCAGAAGGTGCTCAATGCGATCAATGCGGGCGAGATGCCGCCGGAAGATGAGAAACAGCCGGCCAAGGACGCGAAAGCTGATCTGCTCGAAGACCTTTCGCAGGTGATGGTGGCGGCGCGGCGCACTCTGAATGATTCGCAGGGAGTGATCACGATGCGGCGGCTGAACCGGCGCGAGTATGCCAATACGATCCGCGACTTGCTGGGAGTGGAGATCGATGTGCGCAGCCTGCCTGCTGACAGTGGCGCGGGCAATTTCGACACGGCGGGTGCTTCGCTCTTCATGTCGTCGGATCAGTTCCAGCTCTACCGCAGCCTGGGGGCCAAGGCATTGAGTGAAGCGTTCCATCTGGCCAGGACGCCGGTGACGGTGAAGACATTGCGGGTGGAGCCGGAGACATCTGTCAACAAGGCCGTTGAGCGGGAGATGGAACGCCAGGTGAGCATCCGCAAGCGTTTCGGCCTTTGGACGACGGCGGTGAATGCGGCAGTGGCACTCCCGGAAAATGCCAGGGTGGCGGCGGAGATCCGGCAGCGAACGAAGGACAACCCCCACAAGTTTTACCTGGAGTGGGAGAGGCTGAAAGGTGCGCCATCGCCTGCTGAATTCGGTTTTCCCGATGCTGCGGACGCGGTGCATCACGAAGGGCAGTGGGAGAGGACGGTCCCCGAGATTGCGGACTATCTCACGCTGCCACTGGTGCGCAGCGGGGTCTATCTCGGCGCAAGCAACCTCAGCAATCGTTCGGTGGCCATCAGCTTGCCGGGAGATTGGCCGCCGGGTGACTACCGGCTGCGGATACGCCTCGGCTGCACCGAGCCAGAGGGTGTGCTGCTTTCGAGCCGCACTAATGAGGTGCCCGACACCAAGGTGAGCATTCCCTTTCACGCCGAACGCTGCTTCATCAATGTGTCGCCGACGGGAGGTGCCGAGCCGCCGCTCAGCACGCACCATGTCACGGCCACAGTCACTGCCCCCCAGGAACTCGTGGTGCCACTGCACGTCGAGTCAGGCGGGAACCGCTACTTCCGCGTGAGCGAGCGTGGCAGTTATGAAGGCAGGCCTGCCAATTTCTTTGAAGAGGCCAGGGTCCGAAACCGAGTGGGGAGTGATCCTGTGCTGTGGGTGGACTGGCTGGAGGTGGAGGGGCCGATGGTTCCCGCATCCCACATGGCGGCGCGTGAGGAGATGAAAGGCTGGCTGGAGCGCCTGAATAAGACGGAATGGAATACATTACAGTTCATCCAAGCCTTTGCGGCAAAGGCGCTGCGCGGGCGTCCTCCGGCCCCGGCATTCCTGGAGCGGCTGGCGACGATCCACGATGAGCAGTCACGCAACGGCATGAAACCGCGTCTGGAGGACACGCTCGCCGTCGTGCTGGCTTCGCCATCGTTCCTCTATCTGGCTGAACCGGGCACGGATCGAAAACCCCGCCTCTTGACGGACACGGAGATGGCCTCGCGCCTTTCGTATTTTCTCTGGAGCGCACCGCCGGATGGGGAACTGCTGTCGCTCGCCAAACAGGGCGCATTGGTTGACCCAAAGGCGCTCGAAGTGCAAACCGACCGCCTGCTTGCCGATGAGCGTGCGAGCGACTTCGTGGCGGCATTCGTGGGTCAATGGCTTGGCTTGAGCCGGCTCGATTTCTTCCAGTTCAACATCAAGATGCATCGCGACTTTGATCTGGGGATGAAGGAGGCGGCACGGCAGGAGGTGTATCAAACCTTTGCCCATCTGCTGCACCACAGCGGCAGCCTGTCGCGCCTGCTCAAGTCCGATACCGTGGTGATCAACGGCATCCTGGCGAACTACTACGACATCCCCGGCGTGGCAGGCGATGCTTTCCGTGAGGTGAAGCTCCCGCCCGGCTCGCCCCGTGGTGGGTTGCTCGGCATGGCGGGCATCCTCGCCATGGGTGG
>JBILPY010000133.1:0-8979 GCA_044373575.1 Prosthecobacter sp.
CCTGCTCGCCCTGCTGGCGGTGTTTCATCGACCTCTCATCCTGGCTGTAGTGCGCTGGGCAGGGCCGAAAGGCGCGGCAACTCAAGGCCTGCCGCTCTCCTGGCAGGTGAATGGATCACTTTGGAGTGATCTGGAAATCTCCGACCTCAAAACTGGCGGTGGAGAACAGCATTGGTTGCCGCGAGCCACGATCGGGAAGTTGGCACTTAGCTACGATGTTCGGGCTGACTTGGAGCGAATCGTCAAAGGGGTGACGCTGCATGATCTCGATGCCGAGGTGGATCTGCGGTATCTGCCAGCATCGACGGAGATCGAAGTGAAGGTGGAAAAGCCCGTGCAGCAGACGAGCAAAGCGCCGCCGCTGGTTTGGCCCAACTTCCTCGATCTGAAAAACCTGAATGCCACAGTGACTCTCGCCGATGGCAAGCGGATCGCGGTGCGTGGACTGACGCTGCAAGTCGGCGAAGGCATGCCGGGTGCCTTTGAATGCCGCGAACTGCGTGTGGAGCCGGACGGGCCGAATTTCGAGTCACTCAGCGCGAAGATCGACTGGCAACCGCGCCTGATCGTGATCCGCGATTTCACGCTGCCAAAGGATGTCGTGCTAGATGAACTGCGGCTCGATTTGAAGGGGTTGGAGGGGGGGAAGGTGATGACTCAAGTGCTCGCCCATCTCGGCGCAGCGAAGATCAAGACGGATGCTCAGGTGGAAGGTGTGTTTGGTGAAAAGATGCGCGTGCTGGCCGATGTGCAGGTCAACGATCTGCGTACGGCAGAGCTGCAAACGCTGGGTCTGCCTAAGGACGTGAACTTTGATGGCGGAAAGCTCGCCGTGCATGTCGAGGGTGATCCCCTCGCGCCGCCGCAGTTGAAGGTGACGACGAGCTTCGAAGTCGCAAACATCCGCGCTGCCGGGGCGATGATCGACAAGGTGGAACTGGCGCTCGATGTCGCGGATTCCAAAGCGGAGGTCAAAACACTGCGAGTCACGCGCGGCAGCAATCGAGTCGATGTCACCGCTCAGGCGCAGTTGCCCGCGAAGCTCGACGAGTGGCCGAAGACGACTTGGTCAGCCGTGGCAAAGGCCAGCATCGCCGATGTCTCCCAGCTCCTGGTGAATCCGCCGCCAGTGAATGGGCTCTTGACTCTAGATGCGAAGGCAGAAGGACTCGGCGCGACGCCAACGAAGGTCACTGGCAACGTGAATGGCGACTCACTCGCCTTTGAAAACTATCGCCTGCCGAAGTTGGCGACGCTTTTTGCTCTCGATGGCAAAGAGGCACGGGTGGAGATTCCAGGGTTGGCATTGGGCGATGGAAATCTGATCACGCTGAAGGCCACGATGATGATGCAGGACGCCATGCCGGTGAAGGCTGAGTGGAGCGTGGCTGTTCATGATCCAGCGAAGCTCATCGAGACCATCGGACTGCCCAAAGCTGAGAAGCCGGTGGCCGCCAAGCTCGACCTCCAAGGCAAAGCCGACTTCGCGGTGAAGGACCTCAGCACTGGAGTCCTGGAGAAGCTGCTGGCGAACCTCACACTGAAGGTCAGCGAAGGCAAATTTGGCGACAGCGTGCTCCCGAGCATCGCGCTCGAAGTTCAGGCGAAGGACGGCAAAGCTGAGGTGAAGCCATGCAGCATTCGTTTTGACGATGAGAACCATCTGGAGCTCAGCGCCGACATGGGAATGAAGGCTCCGTATGCCTTTGAGACTAAGGGTGCGATCACGATGCCTGCTTTGGCGCGGCTGAATGCACTGCTGGCCAGTGTCGGTGCGCCGGAGATCAAGACGGGCAGTGTTTTCAGCCAGCTCGATGCGCGTGGCGAACTGCAACCTTGGAAATGCGAAGGCAAGGCGAGCCTGACGGCGGCCAAGGTGCATCCTGCGACGTTGCCTGAGCCTGCGGACCTCACCTTGGATGCCACCTTCGCTGGCACGCGGGCGGATTTGAAGTCGCTCGAAGCCAAGCTCGGTCTTTGGAAACTTTCACTGACCGGCGTAGTGGATGAGAAGTCGGCGAACATTTCCCAACTGCGGCTCTGGCAAAAAGACACGCTACTCATGGAAGGCCATGCGAGTGCACCGTTTGATGTGATGAAGGCATCGAAGACTGACAGCACGCCTGTGGATGTGGTGCTGAAGGCGACGAACCTCAAAGTGAACGAAATCGCCGCTGCTGCGGGTGTGAAGGACGTGCCGCCGGGCATTCTGAATGCTGACATCGCGGTCAAAGGCAGGCTCGAAACACTGGATGGCACGGTGAAGCTGAACCTGCGTGAGGTGAAGGTGCCGAATGGCCCGAAAGCCTTTGGTTTGGCCACGCTGGATGTGGACACCACGCTGCATGGTGGTCAGATGAAGTCGCTGGTGAAGCTCTTGCAGCCACCGCTTCAGCCTTTGACGATCGAGTCGGAGATGCCGCTGGATGTGGATGCATTGGTGAAGAAGCCGGAACTGATGAATGACACGGCTCTGAAGGTCGCGGTGCGCATGGCGGAGAGTGATCTGAGCTTCCTCCGCGAGTATGCGCCGGACATGATCCGCAGCCTGCCCGCGAAGCTGAAGATCAATGCCGATGTCGCTGGCACGGTGTCGAAGCCGCTGATCAAAGCCGCCGTCGATCTGGATGTGAATGAAGTGTCGTGGGCCAAGGCTGACATGCCCTCGGTGCGCGATGTGAAGGTGCGTCTGCGGCTGAATGATCGCCTGCTGAACATCGAAGATGTCTCGCTGATGATGGCGGGTGGTCGCGTGAAGCTCGGCGGCACGGTGGATGCCAAGGACACGGCGAATCCGGCGATGAATCTGAAGGTGGAAGCCCGTGAGGCGCTGGTTTTCCGCGATCCAACGACCTCCCTCCGTGCCAATGCCGACATCACCTGCGTGGGCACTTTGAAGCAAGGCCGAGTGGCAGGGCTCGTGGAGGCCGTGCGTGGACGCGTCTTCAAGGAGATCGACCTCATGCCCGTGCTGAAACTTCCTGCCGATGTGCCGCCCGTGCCGGAGAACACGCAACGCAGCAGTGCCAAGCTGGAACTACCGCCGATGCTCAAAGACTGGACCTTCGATCTGCGCGTGAAGACAGCCGACCCGCTGCTGGTCTCTGGCAATCTGGTAAATGGTGCCATCTCCGCCGACGTGCTGCTCGGCGGCACAGGAGCGGCTCCACAGCTCACCGGAGGCGCGAACATTGACCGACTGCTTTTGAAGCTGCCCTTCAGTCTGGTGAAGATCACGAAGGGTGTGGTGACCATGAATCCGCTGAAGCCCTTCGATCCAAAAATCGACATCCGTGGCGAGTCACGCATCGGCAGCAACGACATCACGCTCTACATCTACGGCGACTCGACGAACCCCAAGACGCGCTTCACCAGCACGCCACCGATGAGCGAGGCTGACATCGTGACCTTGCTCGGAACTGGCACGACTCTGAATGGCAGCGGTAGTGACCTCGCCACTGAGGCTGCCACCCGCGCTGCCTTCCTTTTCATCAGCGAGATGTATCGGAAGACCTTCAATAAGAAGAAAGTCGTGCGCGAGGAGCCTCCGCGCCTCAGTATGACCTTCAATCCCTCCGGCGCAGATCGTGGTAACGACAGCGTGCAGGCCGCCTACGATCTGACCGACCACTGGCGCGTGAGTGCCCGCTTCACCCAAGCGGGGAGAATGAAAGCCCTGCTCGGCTGGGTGCTACGCTTCGGGAAAGCGGCGCAGGCGGTGGGAGGGGAAGCGCGAATGACGAATGACTGAATCAAACCAGACCTTCTGGTTCGTCATTCCTTGATCGCATCAGCAGCCAGTGCAGCATTTCCGATGATACCGGCTTCGTTGCTGAACTTGGCGGGCACGATTTGCAGGCGCTCCCAGACGACGGTGCTGAGCATGGACTGCACTTTCCGCTTCAGGGGATCGAAGATGAGATCGCCCGCCTGGGCCACGCCGCCACCGATGACGAAGGCGTCGGGATTCAAAAGCCAGGCGATGCTGGAAATGGCGGTGCCGAGCCAGTCGGCGATTTCATCCCAGACTTGTCGGGCGATGTCATCGCCCGCCTTGGCAGCTTCGGCGATGTGCTTGGGGGTACATTCCTGGATGGTTTTCGTGATGTGTGCCTCGGCGTAGCGTTGTACGGCATGCTCGGCGATCTCCTTGTTGCCGGTGTATTTTTCCAGCGCGCCGAGATTGCCGTAGTGGCCGGCTTTGCCATCGCAGTCGATGCTCATCTGGCCGATCTCACCCGCTGCGCAGCCGCTGCCGCGATACATCTGGCCATTCAAAACAAGGCCGCCACCGATGCCGGTGCCCATGGTGAGGGCGACGACGTTTTGCAGGCCGCGACCTGCGCCGTAGCGATACTCGGCCCATGCCATGGCGTTGGCGTCATTTTCGACGACGACAGGCAGGCCGGTTTTCTCGCTGAGGATGGCTTTCAAAGGCACATGCTTCCAGCCGGGGACGTTCGTGAGGATGTGGACGAAGCCGTGCTCGAAATCGACCAGTCCTGGCACGCCGACGCCTATGGCGCAGATGTCGGGGTAAGTCTGGCGGAGCTTTTCCACGCGTGCAGCCATCTCGGTGATGAGCGCGGCCGGGCCGGCGAAGTTCGCGGTAGGGATGGGCTCGTCCGTGATGAGGAGTTCGCCATCACGGCAAACGCCAATCTTCACAGCGGTGCCGCCGAAATCGATGCCAATAGAGGTACGGGGAGAATCAGACATGGGAAAGGGGCGCGAGATTGCCCACCAAGCGCAGTCCGTGCAAGGTCAAATCCGGGTCCACCGCGATCTCTTCGCCAATGCCCGCGATGATCCACCCGGCATCTCCACCAGTGGCCACGACATGGACGGGCTGGCCTTGCGGGAGTTCTTTTTTCAAAGCCTCCAAGATGCCACGGATCATCCCACGATAGCCGATGGCCGCCCCGGCCTGGATCGCAGCGACGGTGGAGGTGCCGATGGCGCTGGCAGGTTCGCAAAGCTCGACCTGCGGCAGCAGCGCAGTGCGTTCGTGGAGATAGTCGGTCATCAAACGCAGGCCAGGAGCGATCACGCCGCCGATGTAGTGCCAGTCGGCGGAGAGGATGTCGAAAGTCACTGCCGTGCCGAAGTCGATCACGATCCCCGGCGCGCCGTGGAGGTGAGCCAGCGCCACCGCATTCGCGAGGCGGTCCGGGCCGATGCTCTCGGGCTTCGGGTAGCGGACGCCGATGCCCATGGGCGTGTCGTGACGCAGCTCCAGCAGGTCCGGAAAAACTGCCCGCCAGACCGGCACGACCGCCGGGACGACACTGGCGATCACCGCTCGGCGGAAATCCCACCCGGCCACGCTTTGGCGGATCAGCTCCGCCGTCACGCCGTGGGTGGGCAGGTCGCGGCGGTCCAGCAGGGCTTCACGGGTGGCGAGGCCGAGTTTCGTGCGGCCATTGCCCACATCGATCAAAAGGTAGTCGGCGGTCATCGGTCTGGTTTATTGGCGGGAACAGGTGTCGGCAGCAAGGACGGAAAAACCGTTTGCGAAAGGAAAGATCACCTCCACTATGCGCGCCCCTTGCCCGGTTCGGCCCCTCCAGGAACTGCGCGGCGAGACATCCCCCAACTGTTAATATGAGCAACATCATCACCAAAATCGAAGCCGAGCAACTCAAGAAGGAAGTGACCGCTTTCCGCGTCGGCGACACCGTGAAGGTTCACACCCGAGTCATTGAAGGCGACAAAGAGCGTATCCAGATCTTCGCTGGCATCGTCATCGCCCGCAAAGGCAGCAGCCTGAACGAGGCCTTCACCGTCCGCAAAATTTCCTATGGCGAAGGCGTCGAGCGCGTCTTCCCCCTGCATAGCCCGAAAGTGGCGAAGGTCGAAGTCACCAAGACCGGTCGCGTCCGCCGTGCCCGTCTCCACTACCTCCGTGGCCGCAAAGGCAAAGAGGCCATGACCGTGAAGGACGTCTTCCAGGACTCCAAATAAGAATTTCCGACGGCGGCAGACCTGATGAGTCTGACTGTGGTTGGTTTGTTGATCGACGTTCAGAGCGCCTCCGCGAGTTCACGCGGAGGTGTTTTGCGTTTAGGGCATTCTATTCAAACCGCTACCCGCTCGTAGTAGCGGAACTCCAGCGCCTCTGTCTTCTCGATCACCTCTTTCAGCGTGAAGAGATGCTCGAAGGGCGGCAGGAAGGTGTCGCCCTCATAAGCCTGCTCGATCCAGGTGAGGTAAAGGCCATCGCACTGCGGGAGGAGATCGCCATAGACCTGTGCGCCGCCGATGACGAAGACGGTGCTGTCGGCGGGGACATGCAGTGCCAGCTCTGAGACATCGCGGATGACGGTGATACCCTCACGCGGCTGCATCGTGCGGCTGAGAACGATGTTTTGCCTTCCAGGCAAAGGCCGTCCGATGGACTCGAAGGTGGTCCGTCCCATGAGGATCGGATGCCCGAGCGTCGTGCGTTTGAAGAACTTCAGATCCTCTGGAAAATGCCACGGCAGCGTGCCATCGCGCCCGATGACACGGTTGGAAGAAATGGCGACAATGGCGATGAGGCGGGGCATGGCGATTATTCCTCCCCCTTGAAATAGTCCACCTCGTTCATCTCAAAGACCTTCTTCTGCGGCTTCACGAACCATTTCCCCGAGTCCGGGTAGTGGATCACGTCTGCCTGCGGCTGATCGGCGATGACGAGGAAGGTCAGGTCCTCTGAGCTGGTGTTGATGAGCTGATGCGCCTCGCCTGGCGGGAAGACGAGGTAGTCGCCCGTCTTGACCGCCTCCTTGCCCTGGGACGTGCGCACTTTGCCGCTGCCGGAGAGGATGTAGTAGGCCTCCCACTGCGCCGCGTGCTCATGCAGGGGAAAATTGATCTTCCCCGGCGGGACGCAGTGGATTTCCAGATCGAAAGGATGCCCACCACCCCAGGTGCCGATATCTTTTTGGCCTCCAGTGGCCTGTGTGAGCATCCGCCTCAGCACGCCAAACTTACCTTGGGGAGAGGTTTGGGCGGTCCAGGGGAGGTCGTCGGCTTGAGTGCGGGTCATGCCGTGCACTCGGAGCGCGGCTGTCACCACCCGCAAGCCCATTTTCCCTGCTCATGCAAAACGTGGGGCAGCTCAGGCACTGGAGATTTTATTTGGCAAAAGAGCATCCGGCGCTTGCGGCAAGTCGTTTCCCATACAATTAGAATCATTCTAATTCTAAATAAGATGTCCCCGACCACCACCCGCGCACCCGCCAAGCCCACCGGCCTGGAATGCCGCATGGCCCTCCTCGGAGCCGATGTGCGTCTCACCCCGCATAGGCGTGAAGTCTTCGAGATGCTCGCCGCCTCCACGGACCACCCCACCGCCACCGACCTCTACACCAGGGTGAAGGACCGCTCCCCGCACATCTCCCTGGCCACGGTTTACAACTGCCTCGAGCACCTCACCACCGCCGGGCTCATCAAGCAGGTCCACCTCGAGCGTGGTCAGTCACGCTACTGCGCGAACCTCCACGAGCACGTCCACTTCCACTGCGAGACCTGCGGGAAAGTCATCGACGCGCATCCCGCCACAGACTTCGACCCCGCCAAGTTCTGGAACCTCCCCAAAGGCACCCGCGTCACCCGCACCGACCTCGCCATCCACGGCACCTGCGAAGCCTGCGCCGCCAAGTAATTCGTCATTTCCCCTCACTCTCATGTCCCTCGAAATCAAAGACCTCCACGCCCAAATCCCCGGCCGCGAAATCCTCAAAGGCCTGAACCTCACCATCAACCCCGGTGAAGTCCATGCCATCATGGGCCCGAACGGCTCCGGCAAAAGCACGCTGAGCAAAGTCCTCTGCGGCCACAGCGATTATGAAGTCACCAGCGGCGAAGTGTTGCTCGATGGCGTGAACATCCTCGACATGGCCGTCGATGCCCGCAGCCGTGCCGGCCTCTTTTTGGCCTTCCAATACCCGCACGAGATCCCCGGCGTCAGCAACGCGAACTTCCTCCGCGCTTCCTTGAAAGCCCGCCTGCCGAAGGGCGAGGACATCGACGCCGTGAAGTTTTACAAGCAGATGTACGCCCGCATGGACCAGCTCGAAATGGACCGCAGCTTCACCAGCCGCAGCGTCAATGAAGGCTTCTCTGGCGGCGAAAAGAAGCGCAACGAGATCCTCCAGCTCATGATGCTGGAGCCGAAATACGCCATCCTCGACGAAACCGACTCCGGCCTCGACATCGACGCCCTCAAGATCGTCTCCCGCGGTGTGAACGCCATGCGCAGCGAGAACCGTGGCTTCCTCGTCATCACGCATTACCAGCGCCTGCTCAATTACATCCAGCCCGACATCGTCCACGTCCTCAAAGACGGCCGCATCGTCAAAAGCGGTGGCAAGGAGCTGTCGCTCGAACTCGAAGAAAAAGGCTACGACTGGGTTCATGAGGAGCCTGTCGCCGCTGCTGCCTGAGTGCACTGAAACCCGCCAAACTTTAACATCATGGTCTCCGCCCCTGACTCCACTCTTGAACCCGTCGAAAACGACATCTCCGACATCAAAGTCGATAGTGTCGGCGATTTCACCTTTCCCGAGCGCAACAAGTTCGACTCCGGCTTCGGCATCACGTCGAAGACTGTCGATTACATCAGCGACGTGAAGGGCGATCCTGATTGGATCCGCGAGTTCCGTCACAAGGCGCTCAAGGTCTTCCAGGACAAGCCCATGCCCACCCATTGGGCCACGAAGGATCTGGAGAACATCCACTTCGACGAATTCCGCTACTACCTCAGCGACGGCCAGAAGCCGAAGCGCTCCTGGGACGATGTGCCCGAGGACGTGAAGAAGACTTTTGATCGCCTCGGCATCCCCGAGCAAGAACGGAAATTCCTAGCCGGCGTCGAGGCGCAGTATGACAGCGAAGCCGCTTACTCGAACATCAAAGCCGCCGTCGCCGAGCAGGGCGTCATCTTTGTGAACAGCAGCGAGGGCCTCAAAGAGCACCCTGAGATTTTTAAGAAGT
>JBILPY010000102.1:0-10704 GCA_044373575.1 Prosthecobacter sp.
AGCGGTGGCTCCTTCATTTACGTGCCACCCGGCGTGAAGGTGAAACATCCGCTCCAGGCCTACTTCCGCATCAACAGCGAGCAGTTCGGCCAGTTCGAGCGCACGCTCATCATCTGCGATGAAGGCAGCGAGGTCATGTACATGGAAGGCTGCACCGCGCCAAAGTTTGAGACAGCGACGCTGCACAGCGCCGTCGTCGAACTCGTCGCCATGAAAGGCGCGAAGATCCAATACGTCACCGTGCAGAATTGGAGCAGCAATGTCTTCAACCTCGTCACCAAGCGCGGCATCGCCCACGAGGACGCCGAAGTGCGCTGGATCGACTGCAACATCGGCAGCCGTCTCACCATGAAATACCCCGGCGTCATCATGAAGGGCAAACGCGCTCGTGGTGAAGTCATCAGCATCGCCTTGGCGAACAGCGGCCAGCATCAGGACACGGGTGCCAAGATGGTCCACGCCGCCGATGACACCACCAGCAACGTCATCAGCAAATCCATCTCCATCGGTCAGGGCCGCTCGACGTATCGCGGCCTCGTCCACATTCCGAAGCACCTCAAAGGCTGCAAAAACAACACCGAGTGCGACGCCCTGCTCATCAATAGTAACAGCCACACCGACACCTACCCCGCCATCAGCGTCCGCGGAAATCAACACAGCACCCAGCACGAAGCCAGCGTCAGCCAGGTCAGCGCCGACCAAATCTTCTACCTCATGCAACGCGGCCTCACCGAAGCCGAAGCGATGAGCTTGTCCGTCAACGGCTTCATCAACGACCTAGTGAAAGAATTCCCGATGGAATACAGCGTGGAGCTCAAGCGGCTCATCGACCTCGAAATGGAAGGCAGCGTCGGCTGATCAAGAGCACCCGCACACTTTGTTCGCCATGTCCGCCGCACTTGTTCCTGCTTCCAAAAACACATCTGTCACTGTGTCTCAAACTCCCGATTCTCCCGCTCCCTCCGGCCTCGAAATCATCGCCCCAACACGCGACGAATCCTCCGCCCCCGGCTGGTTCCATGCCCGCAGCGAAGCCGCGTGGGCCGAATTTAAATCCCTGCCTCTTCCTGGCCTTAAAGACGAAAACTGGCGCTACTCGAACGCGAAGAAGATCGAGCTCGCTGGTCACTCGCCTGCCGTCTCACCGACTGCTACGAACATCCAGGCTGCTCTCGCTGCCACCGAAGGCCTCAAAGAACGCGCGGCACGTTTTGTGTTCGTGAACGACACGCTCGTCGAGTCTGATACCACCGGCCTTCCTGCTGGTGTCGTGTGCGTCAGCTTCTCGGAAGCGCTTAAAACACACGCTGACGTGCTTCAGCAGCACTTCATGAAAGGCGAGCAAGCGCTCGGCTCCGGCAAATTTGCCGCGCTGCATCTCGCGCATGTCAAAGCAGGCACCGTCATCATCGTGCCGAAGAATGTCGTCATCGAAAAGCCGGTCGAAATCTTCCACTGGGTCGTCGGCGACCACGCGGCGATTTTCCCGCACACTCTCGTCGTCACCGGCGACAACTCGGAAGTCAGCGTCGTCGATCATTACCGCAGTCTCGAAGGTGAAGGCGGCCTCAGCATCGCCATCGCCGATCTTGTTGGCGGCAGCGGCAGCAAGATCACCTACGCCGCCTGCCAGGAGCTGGCCGATGACGCCCAGGCGCTGCATCTTTCCAGCATCACCGCCGGACGCGATGCCAGTGTGAAAAGCTTCCAAGTGCAGCTCGGTGCCGCCTTCAGCCGCAGCGAGAGCGTCAGCGACCTCGTCGGCCAGGGCGCTCGCAGCGACATGCTCAGCGTCAGTTTGCCCATCGGCGAGCAGATCGTCGATCAGCGGACGCTTCAGCGTCACAAAGCCCCGCACGCCACCAGCGACCTGCTCTACAAAAACGCCCTCTACGGCCAGTCCCGCAGCATTTTCAGCGGCCTCATCATTGTCGATGAAGGCGCACACTACACCGACGCCTACCAGACCTGCCGGAACCTGCTTAACAGCAACGAAGCCGAAGCCACCAGCCTCCCCGGCCTCGAAATCAACGCCGACCAGGTCAAATGCAGCCACGGAGCCACCAGCGGCCCCATCAGCGACGAAGAACTCTTCTACCTCAAAGCCCGCGGCATCAGCGACAGCGAAAGCCGCAAGCTCATCATCGAAGGCTTCCTCGCCGGCGTGGTAGAGCGCTTTGGCAACAGCGAGTTACTCGACACGCTAGTAGCACGCATCGACGAGAAGCTGGAGCGGGCGGTCTAATCAACCGCTCCTAGTAGCAGGTTTCCTTATGCATTTCGTTGCAGTAGGGGAGATAAAAGTTGTTCATCGCCGAGCAAGTCCAAGGCGTGTTTGTAAACAACTCAGAAGGTGGACTCCACTGTGATGCCAATAGTGGATGCCAAATTAGCCTTCATGTTGGCGGCGTATTTTCTGGGGCTTTCGTTACCGAGCAAATCCAACTTCAATGAAGCAGGCCCAAACCAGCGTTTGCCGGTGAATGGGCCACTCATACAGCTCCATTTTGCCTTCCCGCATTAGGGTTACTGTCGAACCATGCTCAAACGACATGCTCAGCCCAAGGAACCCGCATTCGCTAAATTCATCACGCCAAGCAAGCTGACCTGAGTACAGCAAACACCTATGAAACACATCACCACCCTCGCCTGCCGATGCACCGCACAAACTCTTCATGGCCGCGATGTTTCCCACCGGCTACCTCACCTTCGCGAAGGTGCTGGAGATCCTCGGCGGACTGCTCGTCACTCTGCCAAAAACTCGTAACATCGGGCTGCTCGTGCTCGGCCCGATCGTGGTGAACATCCTCGCCTTCCACATCTTCCTCACTAAAGGAGCGGGTCTCACCAATCCACCGGTGGTCGCCATCGCGTTGCTTTCCGCGTTTGTTCTCTTCAGCGAACGCAAAGCCTTCGCTGGCCTCCTCAATTAATGAATCAAAGATCTACCATTATGAAACTCTTCACTCCCCTCCAAGCCGGTGCCCTCCAGCTCCAAAACCGCATCCTCATGGCCCCGCTCACACGTTGCCGGGCTGACGCTGACCACAATCCCACGGCGCTCATGGCCGAATACTATGCGCAGCGAGCCAGCGCCGGACTCATCATTGCCGAAGCCACGATGGTCATGGAAGGCAACTCCTCCTTCTGGATGGAGCCCGGCATTTACTCCGAGGCTCAAGTGCAAGGCTGGAAGGCCGTGACCGATGCCGTGCATGCCAAGGGCGGCCAGATCGTGCTGCAACTCTGGCATGGTGGACGTGCCTGTCATCCGCTGCTCAATGGCGGCGCTCAACCCGTCGCGCCAAGCGCCACTCCGATTACGGGCGACGAAGTCCACACGCCCGAAGGCAAGAAGCCCTACGTCACGCCGCGTGAACTACGCGACGACGAGATCCCTGGCATTGTCGCTGGATTCAAAAAAGCCGCCGAGAACGCCAAAGCGGCCGGTTTTGACGGAGTCGAGGTCCACGGAGCCAATGGTTACCTGCTTGACGAATTCCTGCGCGATGGTGCAAACAAACGCAGCGGCCCGTACGGCGGCAACATCGAAAACCGTGCCCGTTTGATACTCGAAGTGCTCGACGCTGCCATCAGCGTCTGGGGTGCGGATCGCGTCGGCCTGCGCATCTCTCCGCTGAACAGCTACAACAGCATGATCGATAGCGATCCCGTCGCCGTCACCACCTACATCGCACAGCAATGCAGCACGCGCGGCATCGCCTACCTGCATGTCATGCGTGCCGATTTCTTCCAGGCGCAGCAAGGCGATGTCCTCACCCCCGCTCGCCAGCACTTCAAAGGCACGCTCATCAGCAACATGGGCTACACCGCCGAAGAGGCCGAGCAGGCCATCGCCGATGGCAAAGTCGATGCCGTGGCCTTTGGCGTGCCCTTCCTCGCCAATCCCGATCTCCCAGCTCGCTTCGCCGCCAAAGCCCCGCTCAATGAACCCAATGCAGTGCGGTTCTACTCGCCCGGTGCGGAAGGCTACACGGACTATCCCGCGCTGGCATGAGCATCACATCAACCTAATTTCTCTCTCTGAATTCCCATGAACACCCTCGACGCCATCACCGCCCGCCGTGCCATCAAGCAATATGATCCTGCCCATCGCATGACCGAGGAGGAGATCAAAACCCTCCTCACAGCAGCGCTGCAATCCCCCACGGCCTTCAACATCCAGCATTGGCGATTCGTCACCGTGCTCGACCCCGAAGTGCGGAAGCAGATCCGCGCCGTCGCCTGGGACCAGGCTCAGGTCACGGACGCATCGCTGCTCATCGTGCTTTGCGCCGACAAAGACTCGTGGAAGAAAGACGCCGCCCGTTACTGGAAGAACGCGCCTCAGCCGGTGCAGGATTTCCTCGTGCCTGCCATCGGTCAGTATTATGAAGGCCGCGACCAAGTGCAGCGCGACGAGTGCATGCGCTCTTGCGGCATGGCTGGCATGACGATCATGCTCGCTGCCAAAGCCATGGGCTACGACTCCTGCCCGATGGACGGCTTCGACTTCGATGCCGTCGCCAAGATCATCAAGCTGCCCGAAGACCACGTCATCAGCTTCATGATCGCTGTCGGCAAAGGCACCCAGCCCGCCTGGCCAAAGCCTGGTCAGCTTCCTTATGATGAAGTGGTGATTCAGAATACCTTTTGATGAGCGACAATGCCCGCTCCTCACGCTGGGCAGCAGCCATTCCTTGGCTGTTTGTGGTGCTGTGGAGCAGCGGGTTTATTGGCTCGAAGCTGGGGGTTCCTTTTGCGGAGCCATTCACGTTCATGACGTTGAGGTTCAGCATTGTGCTGGCGGTGCTGGTGCCGATTGCGTTCGTTTCACGGGCTCCCTGGCCGAAGGGAAAGCGGCAGACGATGCATGTGGCCATCGCCGGACTGCTGATTCATGCGCTGTATCTGAGCGGCTGTGTGTGGTCGCTGAAGCTGGGTTTGCCAGCGGGGATTCTCAGTCTGATCGTGTCCATGCAGCCACTCTTCACCGCCGCCTTTGCCGGCATGGTGCTGGGCGAGCGGGTGTTGCCACGACAGTGGGGCGGACTGGCGCTGGGATTCATCGGCACGGCGCTGGTGGTGGCACATAAAACGGGCAGCGGGCTGACTTTCCTCATGACCGTGCCAGCCATCCTGTCACTGGTCGGCATCACGATGGGGACGATGTGGCAGAAGCGGCATTGCCCGGCTTTTGACCTGCGTACGAGTGCAGTGGTGCAGTATGCGGCGAGTCTGCTGATCACGGTGGTGCTGGCGATGACGACGGAGACCATGCAGGTGGCGTGGTGCGGGCAGTTTATCTTTGCCCTGCTGTGGGGCGCGCTGGTGCTCTCTATCGGCGCGATCAGTCTGCTGAATTATCTGATCCGCAGCGGCACGGCGGTGAATGTGGCGAGCCTTTTTTACACTGTGCCCGCCGTGACAGCGCTGATGGCCTGGGGCATCTTCGGTGAGACGCTGACCGGCCTTTCCCTCGCCGGCATGGTGGTGGCGGTGCTGGGCGTGTGGCTGGCGCGGGGGAGGTAGAACGAGATTGGAAATCTTGTTCCGCGTTGGCCCGCTGCCTGCGCTCAGGGACTGGTTACAACCATGTCCGAAACACTCCCACGCCATTTTGACATTGCCATCATCGGGGGCGGTTTTGCCGGAGTCTATTGCGCTCAGCGGATCTTGAAACGCCTTGTGGGTGAAAGCCTGCGCGTGGGGGTGATCGCGAGTGAAAACCACATGGTCTTTCAGCCGATGCTGCCAGAGGTGGTCGGCGGATCGCTCTCGCCGCAGCATGTGGTGAACCCCATCCGCATGATCTGCAAAGGGGCGGATGTGCTGAAAGGCACTGTCACGAGTCTGGATCTCGAAAACCATGTGCTGACGCTGGATGGCGGCCGCTTCACTCCGAATGTCACCGTGACGTTTGATCACCTGATGCTGGCACCCGGCGCGGGCGTGGACCTCAGCCGTATCCCAGGCATGTCAGAGCACGCGTATCTCATGCGGACGGTGGGTGACGCGATGAAGCTGCGCGCGGCCATCATCAGCCGGATGGAGGAGGCGAATCTGATCACCAAGCATCAGCAGCGGAAGGAGATGCTCTCCTTTGTGGTCGTGGGTGGTGGTTATTCCGGGGTGGAGACGGCGGGGCAGATCCAGGATCTCATCGCCGGGGTGCGGCGCTACTACGACAACATCCGCGAAGACGAAGCCACGGTGACACTGATCCACAGCGGCGACCGCCTGCTCTCCATGTTGGGTGAAAGGCTGGGCGACTACACTGGGCGCTGTCTGGAAAAGATGGGCGTGAAGATCGTCTTCAATAAACGCGTGCGCGCTGTCACGGCGCGGACGGTGCAGCTCAGCGATGGAACCACGATCCCGACGAACCTCGTCGTCTGCACGGTCGGCAATGCGCCGCATCCGCTGATCAAGGCGCTGGGTGATGCTGGCTTGATCCCGATGGATCGTGGCAAGGTGCGGGTGGATTCTTTTGGTCAGGTCATGACGCGTGAGAAAGTCTGGGCGGCGGGTGACTGCGCCATTTTTCCGAAAGCCGACGGCGGCCACTGCCCGGAGACGGCTCAGTTTGCCATGCGTCAGGGAGCTTTGATTGGTGACAACATCCTCGCCACCATTCGGGGCACGCCTTTGCAGCCCTTTGCCTTCACCGGGTTGGGCGAGCTGGCCACCATCGGGCATCGCAAAGCGGTGGCGATGGTCATGGGGCTGCGCTTCTCCGGCCTGCTCGCGTGGTTCATGTGGCGCAGTGTGTATCTCATGAAGCTCCCCGGTCTCGACCGCAAACTGCGCGTGATGGCGGAGTGGACCTTTGAGCTGTTTTTCCCTCGCGACATCAATCTGCTGACGCCGAGCTTCTCCTCGCCGCTCGGTGAGATGCATCTGGAGGCGGGGGACTCGCTCTTCCGCTGCGGCGAGCCCGCGCAGTCGCTCTACGCGGTGAAAAAGGGGCGCGTGGAGATCACGGATGCGCAGGGGCAGCTCGTGAAGTCCGCAGGCACGGGCGAGCACTTCGGCGAGCGGGCGCTGCTGGGGGATGGCATCTGGCGCTTCGATGCGACGGCCAAAGAATCGACCGAGTTGGTGGCGATCGACGGTGGCACTTTCAAGACCCTGGTGAAGAGCATCGGGTCCCTAGAGGCGCTCTTTAAATCCACGGCGCAGCAGTATCATCTGCCGGAGGAGATTCAGAAGACCGTGGACGCGATCTCCGAATCCACCCGTCTGGCGACAGCGGCGGATGTGATGACGAAGGACGTGGCATCGTTGGATGCCGCACTGTGTGTGCAGGATGCGGTGGAGGAGTTCCAGCGGCATCCGCACAGCACGTATCCGGTCACGGAAGGCGGCAAGGTCATCGGCCTGCTGCGGCGCTCCGTGGCCTATGACTGGCTGAAGAACCACGGCCTCACCTGTCGCGATGGTCTGAAGGATCTGCCTCTCACGAAGCCCTTCTGCGTGCGTGGGGATGTGCTGGTGCCGGAACTCGTGCAGACCCTCATGCGCACCGGCGTGAGCAAGGCCGTGGTGGTGGATGCCGAGGACCACCTGCTCGGCATGGTGACCGTCTTTGATCTGCTCAAAGGCACACGCTGAGTGACGCCTCAGCTCTTCTTGTTGTCCGAGGAAGGCACGAAGAGTGCCATCGAGAAGCGATTGAAAAGCGATCCCGAAGCCACGTAGAGGAAGCCAAACATGAAGAGGCCGCGGAAGGGCATGGCACCCCAGTCCTTCATCTCGATGGCCAGCCAGATGAGCCAGCCGAAGTAGCCCGCGAGCAGGAGCTCGATCCAGAGACCCACGGACTTGCCCGCTTTGTAATGGAAGGACTTCTTCGAGGCCTCGGCCTTGTTGTTCACGCCATACTTCGGCGTGCGGACGAACTCGGACTGCTTGCCGAGCAGGGCTTCGATCACGGCCTTGGCGTTGTTGATGGTCATGCCAATGCCCAGCGCCATGAAGAAGGGGATGAAGGGCAGCGTCTTCAGCCAGCCCCAGCGGCTCTGAGCGCCCTGCGCGGTGAGGTAGAAGGCGATGACGGAGATGGTGGCAAAGAAGAAGACGGGCAGGTCGAGGAAGACGGCCTTTTGCCAGGAGTTCTGCGGCAGGAAGTCCACGGGATAGACCAGCACGAGCGAGACGAGCGTGAGCAGGTTCGCGAAGTTCGCGCCGAGATGCGCGGTGGCTTCAAACTTCGTGTGGAAGGGCGCATCACTGCGCCAGACCTGGCCGAGCATCTTCAGGCAGACCTGAATGGAGCCTTTGACCCAGCGATGCTGTTGCGACTTGTAGCCGTCCATGTCCGGCGGCAGCTCGGCGGGGACGAGGACGTCATTCAGATACACGAAGCGCCAGCCTTTGAACTGCGCGCGGTAGGTCAGGTCGAGATCCTCGGTCAGCGTGTCCGCACGCCAGCCGCCTGCATCGTCGATGGTGCTGCGCCGCCAGAGTCCGGCGGTGCCGTTGAAGTTGCAAAACTCACCCCAGCGGCTGCGCGAGGTCTGCTCCAGCATGAGGTGACCATCCAGCAGGATGCCCTGGAGCCGGGTGAGCAGGCTGTAGTCTCGATTCCTGTGCACCCAGCGTGCCTGCACGATGCCCACCTTCGGATCGGTGAAGTGGTGGATCGTCTTCAGCAGAAAGTCGGGCTCGGGGGCGAAGTCGGCATCGAAGATGGCGATGAACTCGCCCTTCACTGTGGCCATGCCTTCATCCAGTGCTCCCGCTTTGTAACCCTGGCGGTTCACGCGATGACGATACTCGACATCGAATCCCTGCTCGCGCAGCCGCTGCGCGTGGGCTTCCCCGAGGGTCACCGTTTCATCCGTGGAATCATCCAGGAACTGGATCTGGAGGCGGTCCTTCGGGTAATCCAGCGCGCTGATGTAGCTGATGAGCTGGTCGAGCACGTCGGCCTCATTGAAAATGGGGAGCTGGACGGTGACGACGGGCAGCTCGGCAAACTCCCGCAAAGCCACAGGCCGCTGCCTGCGATGCCGCCAATAGCCATACAGCACCTTGATCTTGTGCGCGCCGAAGGCGGACAATCCGAGACAAAGAATGATGTAGCTGGCGAGCCAGAGGAGGGTTTCCCACCGGGGCATAAAGGGGGCGGAAGAAGAGGAAGGGTGCGCAGAGGACAGGATGCCGGGGCCGAAATCAACCCCGGAAAGATGCAGGCGCAAAAGTAGATCGAACTTCCAAGTTCGGACCCAACCCCCAGCCCCCTCACCAGACCGGGCCTGTCACACCCGGTCTGGCTTTCGTTATTGAAGCATGAGCTTTAGAGGCTCATGTGACTGACGGGATTGCTCCAGTCGCTTTCGCCGGTGCTGCCGCCGAGAGCGCAGACCTCGAACACATAGTTGCCGCCGGGCGTCAGGTCATTGATCTCCATGCGGCGGGTGCTTTTGAAATACACAGGGCCGATGTAGGGGCCGGGCGCACCGTTCGCGCCGATGAGGGCGTAGCGAACGTGGTAGCCGCGGGCGTTTTCCACGGCTTCCACGCGCAGGATGAGCTGGCCGGAGTTGCCGTTGATGATGTCCTTGATGCTGGGCGTCTCCAGGGGGACGGAGGTGCTGTTGGTGCTGGCTGCCTCGAAGCCGCTGGAAAGCAGCGTGGCGAGGTTGTTGCCATGATTTTCCTGCACGTAGGTGGCGAGCTGACGCAGGAGACCGATGAGGATCTCGCGCATGTTGTTCTTCGCCGCCGTGTCTGCGGGTCCGCCCATTTCAGCGGCGGCGATGGCGGTGGAGAAGTTCGTGATACCTGTGAGCAGGGCCGCCTGGGTCACAGGCGGTGAGGGGAAGGCAGGTTTGCCATAGAGGCCACCGTGTACGGCCATGGCTCGTTCTTCGAGAGCATGGTCGGGCTCGTTGGCGAAGTTTAATAGAACGCGTAATTGAGGCATTTTAGTCGGAGTAGAATCAGGCACGAAGCCATTCCACTTCAGACCGCTGCTCCACCGCATAGGCTGCCCCTGCGGCGTTACTCCATTCCAAGTGACTGGGATTTGTGCCATAATGAATCGTGATAATGAGGCTGGAACAAGGAAGTCACGCCCTCGCAGGCATGGCGACAGGTGGCCCACCAAGGCACCCGGGCCGGGGTTCTAAAGCCACGCTCACGGCAACGTGGCTGATCAGTCGCGGAGGTATTCATGTCCGGGACAGAAAGGGTCATAGGCAGGGCGGAGGCATTTCCCGCCCTGCCAAAAGGGGTCAAACGCGCCACGGAAGCGGTTAAATCCGTCGCGGAAACGGTTGAATCCGCGACGCAATCGACCGATTCCACGACGGAACGAATCGTTTCCGCGAGAGAAACGATCGTTTCCATGACGGAAACGGTTGAATCCACGACAGAAACGATCGTTTCCCTGACGGAAACGATTGAATCCACGACGGAAACGGTCGTTTCCGTGACGCAATCAACCGATTCCGTGACAGAACGAATCGTTTCCCTGACGGAAACGATTGAATCCGCGACAGAAACGGTCGTTTCCATGACGGATTCAGTTAAATCCGTGGCGCAAAAAGGCGCTTCAGAGCCGCCGGCAGTCGCTTTGGCGATGGTTTGAAGCCCTTCTGCCCTGGAAACCTGGCGAAACCCTCCAGATATAACACGTCCCTGCCCGAGACGTTCCAAGCTCGCTCTGCGAGCCGGTCGGGTGGTCAGGCGAACGAA
>JBILPY010000277.1:0-5992 GCA_044373575.1 Prosthecobacter sp.
CTTTGCACATCACCCGGATGTGTTCTTCGGCGTGTTCATGATGTTCCTCGGCCTCGTGACAGCCACACGCGAGTATCAGGATAACTTGAAGCTGCGGGAAGGCCTGCTCGTGGGCTTCTTCCTCGCGGGACTCGTCACGCTCGGCACCTTGCAGGCGTGGTGGCTCAAACCGCTGATCGCAGGCATGGACGGAGCCACCTTGTATTTCGGTGCCACGGGCCTGACCGCGCTCACCGACAATGCCGCGCTGACCTACCTGGGCTCACTGGTGGAGGGCATCAGTGAAGATCTAAAATACGCGCTCGTCGCCGGTGCCGTCACGGGGGGCGGCCTCACCGTCATCGCCAATGCGCCCAATCCTGCGGGTATCGGCATCCTGCAAAACGCTAAGGCCTTCGGCAGCGAAGGCATCAGCCCGCTGGGCCTGTTCCTCGGGGCGCTGCCGCCCACAGCCATTGCCATTGTTTTCTTTTGGTTTGCGGCGTGAGGCGGGGATGTCTTGAATCAAGCCAGGATGCCCTTCACGGGATGATGCTCCTCCACGCCAGTGAGGCGTTGGTCGAGCCCCTGGAACTTGAAGCTGAAGCGGGTGTGGTCGATGCCCATGAGCTGGAGGATCGTGGCGTTCAGGTCGTTGATGTGGACGGGGTCTTTGGCGATGTTGTAGCTGAAGTCGTCCGTCTCGCCGTAGGTGGTGCCGCCTTTGACTCCGGCTCCGGCCATCCACATGCAGAAGTTTCGCGGGTGATGGTCGCGGCCGTAGTTGTCTTTGGTGAGGGTGCCTTGGGAATAGACCGTGCGACCGAACTCGCCGCCCCAGACGACGAGCGTGTCATTGAGTAGGCCGCGCTGTTTGAGGTCCATGACGAGGGCGGCGGTGGCCTGGTCGGTGTCTTCCATCTGGCCGCGCAGGAGCTTGGGCAGGTTGTTATGCTGATCCCAGCCGCGATGCAGGATCTGCACGACACGGGTACCGCGCTCGATGAGTCGGCGGGCCATGATGGCGCTGTGGGTGAAGCTGCCGGCGCGGTTCACATCGGGGCCGTACATGTCCAGCGTGGCTTTGCTCTCCTTGCTGAGGTCGGTGAGCTCCGGCACGCTGGTCTGCATGCGGAAGGCCATCTCATAATTGGCGATGCGCGTCTGGATCTCGGGATCGCCGATGCGTGCGTGGTTGATCTCGTTGAGCTTGCTCAGCGCGTTCAGCATGGTGCGGCGATCACTGGTATCGACGCCGGGCGGGTTCTTCACGTAGAGCACGGGATCACCCTGGCCGCGCAATGCCACGCCGGTGTATTTGCTCGATAAGAACCCGCTGCTCCACATGCGGGTGAAGAGGGCCTGCGCCTGACTGGCGGCAGGGAAGGTGGGCGTGAAGACGACGAAAGAAGGCAGGTCATTGCTCTCGCTACCAAGGCCATACGCGAGCCAGGAACCAAGGCTGGCCTTGCCCGGCACCTCGCTGCCGGTCATGACGAAGGTGCAGGCGGGGTCGTGATTGATGGCGCTGGTGTGGACGGTGCGCATGAGCGCGATGTCATCGACGATTTTGGACGTGTGCTTCAGCAGTTCGCTGGCCCACATGCCGCTCTGTCCATACTGCTGAAACTTGAACATCGACGGCGCGACGGGCAGACGCGACTGGCCGCTGGTCATGGTGGTGATGCGCTGGCCGTTGCGCACGCTTTCGGGCAGGTCCTTGTCAAAGAAGGCCTGCAAGCCGGGCTTGTGATCCCACAGATCGAGCTGCGAGGGCGCGCCGTTCATGTGCAGGTAGATCAGCCGTTTCGCCTTCGGCGCAAAGTGAGGTAAGCCAGGCAGCGGCGGATGCACCTGCGCTACGGCTCCGTGAGCAAGATCACGCCCCATCATGGATGCCAAAGCGATGCTCCCAGCGCGCAAACCGGTCTGGCCGAAAAACTGACGGCGCGTCTGCTGAAGATGGAAATCGAGGAGGGGATTCATGGGCAGGCTAATACGTCGGAGACGCCTCCGAGTTAGCAGGCAAAGCCGAGAGCACTGAACACGCCAGTCAGATCCTCGGGCAGAGGCGCTGCGATCATGGTCTTCAAGCCGGAGGCGGGGTGCTTAAACTCCAGGCGGTGGGCGTGAAGGGCGAGGCGCTTTAGGCCGAGCGACTGACGGAGGCGCTTGTTCATGGAGAAGTCGCCATACACGTCATCGCCCGCGAGCGGGTGCTGGCGTGAGGTGGCCTGAACACGGATTTGATGTGTTTTTCCCGTGATGAGGGCGATATCGAGCAGGCTGAGCCGCTCCTGGGCATGGTGGGCTTTGACCTCGTAGCGCAGTTCGGCATTGGGTGAGCGACCTTTGAAGACCTGGGTGCGTACACTGCCACCGGCACGCGCAGTGTCGAGGTGGTCCAGCCAGACGCCTTTCGGCGGCAAAGAACCCCGCACGATGGCGAGATAGTGCTTTTGGATGGCGTCTTCCTCAAACAAGGCGCGGCAGCGCTCGGCGGTCTTTTCATCCAGGGCGGCGAGCAAGGCACCGGAGGTATCCTGATCGAGGCGATGGATGAGCCAGACCTTGCCCGCCGGGCCATCGAAGCATCGGCGTTCGAGATCATACTTGCCCTCGAAGGCCGCGCGGTTCTTTGGGTCGAGGCGAGCGGAGTTAGGATGCGAGAGCACACCCGCAGGCTTGTTGATCACGATGATGAAACGATCCCGGTGAAGGATCGGACATTGGGTGATCAACGGTGCTGTGTCGGGCATGGGCGGCGAAGTTTAGCCAGCCTCAGACGGCTCAAGCCGCGATGTAGTCGGCGAAGGCGCCGATGATGACTGTGACGGACATGGCACCGGCGTCGGGGAAGCCGATGCAGGCTTCGCCGAGAGTTTTGGCACGGCCAAACTTGGCGACCATGGCCTTGCTGGCTTCGAGTCCATCGAGCGCGGCGGTATTAACGGCGGCGATGGATTCGGGGAGGGTTTGCGCGGCGACTTCGGCGGCTTTTTCAGCAGCGGGCTGCATGGCATCGACGACGGTTTTGTCGCCAACGGCGGCTCCACCGCGCTGCTTCACGCCATCGACGCCGGCTTGGAGAAAGGCGGCGAGGCCGGCGGAGTCGAGGCTGTCTTTGCCAGCGAGGGCTTTGCCGCCATTGCGGAAGAAGGTGCCGAAGATGGCTCCTGAGGCACCGCCCATGCTGCTCATCATTTTGGTGCCGACGATGACGAAGGCTTTCTCGACGGATTCGACATCACCGGCTTCGAGGCCTTCCTTGGCGGCGGTCATGCCGCGCTGCATGCCGAGGCCGTGGTCGCCATCACCGAGGTTGCGGTCGGCTTCGGAGAGCTGGGGCTCGGCGGCGATGATACGATCGCAGGCGAGAATGAGCATGGCTTTGACTTCGGCGGGGGTGAGGCTGGTTTTCGGCATGGCGCGCGGATGGTGAAGGTTTGTGGGCAGGCGTCAAGGACGGAGACACGTGGGTCAAATCCTGCCGCTGGCTTTGAGGTCGAGATAACGGTTAGCGAGGGCGATGGGGAGGTGCTGGGCGGTTTCGTCCACGGTGGGGATGTGGCGGGCTTCGAGCGTGCGCAGAACCTGGGCGCGCTGGCTTTCGTAATGGCTGAGTGCGCCGTAGCTGAGGGCGTCCTGGATATTCGCGATGGGGCGGGCGGCGCGGGTCTCCATCTCGGCTTCGCGCAGGGTGGCGACGAGGACGATGTGGCGCTTTTGCAGAAGATGGACGGCTTTGCTGAGGTGGCTGGTGTCCTCGGTGCGGAGATTCGTGAGCAGGATGATGAGGGCGCGGCGGCGCTGGAGGGCCATGACGCGCTCGGCGGCCTCGATGAAGTCGCTGGGCTCGGTGGTGGCTTCGTAATCGTAGAGGTGATTGAGCAGTCGCGGCATGGCGGGCAGGCCTTTGACGGGCTTCAGCCAGCGCTGGATGCCACCGAATCCGGCGACTCCGACCTCGTCGCCCTGGCGGAGGGCGATGTAGGAGATGAGGAGCATGGCATTCAGGCAGTGATCAAACTGGCTGAGTTCACCATCCATGGCGCGCATCCGGCGACCGCAGTCGGGGACGAGGAGGACGCTTTGGTCGCGCTGCTCCTCGAATTCGCGGCTGATGAGCACCTGACGGCGGGCGGTGGCCTTCCAATCGACTTTCGAAAGCACATCGCCGTCCTGGTAGTCGCGGAGTTGATGAAAATCGAGGGTGGCACCCCGGCGGCGGCGTTTGATGATGCCCATCTGCTCTTCGCGGTTGGCGGTGGCGAGCAGGGTGTAGCGGACGATGGGCTCGTAGTTTGGATAGCAGCGGGTTTCACTCGGCGAGCCGGGGCGGTAAAGTCGCTGCCAGAGGCCGAAGCTGGACCTGACGAGCACATGGGCCGGGGCAAAGGTGTGCTGGCCGCGCCGGGTGAAATGCGCCTCGTAGGAGAGCTCCACGGGTTCGCCGGGAGGCAGCGTCAAAGTCCAGGGCAGGCCGACAGCCTCGGCCTCGGCGGGGAGACCATCGTGGACGGTGACGTGCAGTGGTCGCGCCAAAGTGTGGCGGAGGGAGAGGGTGACGAGGTCTTTCACCCCGAGGGCAAAACGACCGGACAGGGTGCGGGTGAGTGCCAGTCCATCCACTTTTGGCAGTGTGAGCCAGTCGATGATCGCTGCGATAATGAAGGCGGCCCCCGCGATGATCCAAAGCACCTGCAACTGGGACCAAATCGACGCGGCAAGACCGAGCAGGGTCCAGACGACGACGAGTCGGAGGGTGAGGGAGGTGGGGCGCACTGAAAGAGAGGAAAAAGGGAAACCTGTGACTTGGCGAGCCCAAACTGCTCCGACTCAATCAAAGACGACGGTCTTGTTCCGGAAGACGAGCACCTGATCTCGAGCGTGCCACCAGAGGGCCTTGGCGAGGACGGTCTTTTCCAGATCGCGCCCGAGGCGGACGAGATCCTGGACGGTGTCCTCATGGCTCACGCGCATGACATCCTGATGGATGATGGGACCTTCATCGAGATCGGCAGTGACGTAGTGGCTGGTGGCTCCGATGATCTTCACGCCTCGCGCGTGGGCCTGGTGGTAAGGCTTGGCCCCGACGAATGCCGGCAGGAAGCTGTGGTGGATATTCAGAATCTGATTTGGAAACGCGGCGATCATGGCCGGGCTGATGATCTGCATGTAGCGGGCGAGCACGACGGTGTCGATGCGCTCCTTTTTGAGCAAGTCGATCTGGGCGGCCTCCTGCTCCAGCTTGTTTTCCTTGGTGATCGGGAAGTGGTGGAAGGGGATGCCGAAGCGCTCTGCCGCAGGGCGGAGGGTGTCGTGGTTGGCCACGATGAGGGGAATGTCCACCGGCAGGTCGCCAGCTTCGTGGCGGGCGAGGAGGTCGTAGAGACAATGGTTTTCCTTTGTCACAAACAGGGCGATGCGCTTGCGCTGGCTGGCGAAGTGAAGGCGCATCTGCATCTCATGACGCCGAGCGATGGGCTGGAGACGGGATAGGATCTCCTCTTTCTCCAGGGTGAAGTTTTCCAGGCTCCACTCCAGGCGCATGAAAAAGGCGTCCTGATCGGGATCGATGTGCTGCTGGAGGTCGATGATGTTTCCGCGATGGGAAAAGATGAATCCCGTGACATCATGGACCAGACCGGGGCGGTCAGGGCAGTGAATGAGAAGCGTGGCGGTGTCAGGCATGGAGTCGAGGTGACTTGGAGCATGGGAGAGGACGAGCCGCGAGACAAGGGAGAAGGCATGCTGCATGAAACCAACTCAGGCTTGGTGAAGAGAGGTTAGTCAGGCAACTATTGCGAGGATGGACCATCGATCTAACCCCGGTGGCAGCAATCACCATCGGGCTAAATCCAAAGCAAGGTCTGGCGAGAGTCAAATTGGAGCGATTGAAGTAAAAGAATTCGCACCTGAGATGTTTGGATATCTCCCGAACTCGGCACATAAAAAAGTCTTTACATGGTCATGCCAATATGGTTCAACTCAGTGAATTACAGCAGAATAC
>JBILPY010000278.1:0-5958 GCA_044373575.1 Prosthecobacter sp.
ACGAGCCAGCCGAAGGTGTAGGAGTCGCCCACGCAGAGCACGCGTGGCTTGCCGTGCCCAAGAGGTCCGCCGCGCAGATGATGCTCATTGATTCGATAGCTGACGACGCGCTCGCCGAACTGATGTCGGGCGACTCGATCAGCGTCATTGATGAGGTTTCCCGCAGGTGAAGTGACACGCCAGGCGCCGCTGAGGTTTTGCGGAGCGATGCAGCGCACGGCGAACTCGCCGATGAGCAGAGCGATCACGAGAGTGACGGCAACGAGTGCCGCCTTCGCGATCATGGCGCGGACTTTGCCCATGTTTAATCCAGACTGAAACTCTCCATGTACTTTTTCCGCGTGGCTTCATCGAGCTGCGGCTGATCTTCGCGAAGCAGGACGGCGTTTTCCAGCACGAGCACATCCATGTCACAGGCGAGGAAGCAACGGTAGGCGTCCTCGGGCGAACAAACGATGGGCTCGCCACGCACGTTGAAGCTGGTGTTGATGATGACGGCGCAGCCGGTCTGGCGCTTGAACTCCTTGATGAGGCGATAGTAACGACCGTGGCGCTCTTCATCCACGGTCTGCACGCGGGCACTCATATCGACATGCGTTACGGCGGGGATGGTGGAGCGAGGGACGTTCACGCGCTTGCGCAGGTCGGGGTCCTTCATGAGCGCGGCCTGCTCTGGCGCGAGGTCAATGTGCAGTTCCTTTTTCACCGGAGCCACCATGAGCATGTAGGGCGAGTCGCGATCATGATCGAAGTAGTCCTGTACGTCTTCACGCAGCACGCAGGGGGCGAAGGGGCGGAAGGATTCGCGGAACTTCACGCGAACGTTCATCTGCGACTGCATCTGCACATTGCGAGGGTCACCGATGATGCTGCGGCAGCCAAGTGCTCGCGGGCCGAATTCCATGCGCCCCTGGAACCAGCCGACGACTTTGCCTGCAGCCATGTGACTGGCAACGTTTTGAAGTAGCTCGGGCTCGGCTTCGAAGTAGGTGTGGGTGATCTTGCGCTCATCAAGAAAGGCACGGATCTCCGTGTTCGACCATTTCGGGCCGAGGAGGGAGCCTTTGATGGAGTCACGTCCGCCGGGTGAGCGTGGGTTGTCCAGCAGATGATAGTGCGTGAAGAGTGCCGCGCCAAGTGCGCCACCCGCATCGCCGGAAGCGGGTGTGACGAAGATGTCTTCGAAGATGCCAGAGCGGAGCAGTTTGCCATTGGCGACGCAGTTCAGGGCGACACCACCGGCGAGACATAGATACTTCGCGCCAGTGAGTTCCTTGGCATGACGCGCCATGCGCAGGACGGCTTCTTCAGTGACTTTTTGCACGGAGGCGGCTAGGTCCATCTCACGCTGGGTGATGGCGCTCTCGGCCTTGCGGGCGGGGCCGCCAAAGAGTTCGGCAAACTTGTCGCCGGTCATGGTGAGGCCTTCGCAAAAGCTGAAGTAGCTCATGTCCATGGCCATGGAGCCGTCGGCTTTGAGGTCGATGAGCTTTTCGAGAATGAGGTCCGCATACTTGGGCTCGCCATACGGGGCGAGGCCCATGAGTTTGTATTCACCGGAGTTCACCCGGAAGCCGCAGAAGTAAGTGAAGGCGCTGTAGAGCAGGCCGAGTGAGTGCGGGAAGTGCAGGGCCTTGATCAGCTTGATCTTGTTCCCCTTGCCATGGCCGATGGTGGCGGTGTCCCACTCGCCCACGCCATCGAGCGTGAGGATGGCGGCTTCATCATACGGGGATGGGAAAAAGGTGCTGGCCGCGTGAGACTCGTGATGACTGGTGAAGGCGATAGGCTTTTTGTAGCGACCCTTGAGCGCCTTGCGGATCTCGCGCGGGAGATGGAGCTTCGTTTTGAGCCAGAGCGGCATGGCCATCATGAAGGAGCGCAGGCCAGCGGGCGCATAGGCGAGGTAGGTTTCCAGCAGGCGGTCAAATTTGAGCAGCGGCTTGTCGTAAAAGACGACGTAGTCGATCTGCTCCGGCGTTAGCCCGGCCTCGCGCAGACAGTAATCGACCGCGTTTGTGGGGAACTCGTGGTCGTGCTTGATGCGGGTGAAGCGCTCTTCCTGCGCTGCGGCGACGATGTCACCATCGACCACCAAAGCGGCGGCACTGTCGTGATAGAAGGCGGATATACCGAGGATCTTGGGCATGGGGAAAATCAAGGGGCGGCTGGAGCGCTCGACTTCGAACCTGGGAGGGAAAGAAGAGATTTTTTCAACTCCTCGGCCATCACATCAGCACCTAGGCTGGTGACGTGAACGCCGGAGGAGATGAAGCACTCTTTGCGTTTCGGATGAGCTTCGATGACAGACGCGGCATCGCAGACGGCGACGCCCTCTTCACGTGCGATCTGCACAGCGCGCTCACGCCATTCACGAATGCCAAAACGCTTGTACCAATCGTTATCACCATTGTCGCCAAAACGAAGAACCACAGGCGTGGCGCCTTGTTCACGGATGAAGGCGATGTAGGCACGAAGGGAGTGATCCAGATTCTCCATGACATAGGGATGCTGGGAGGGGTGATTCACCGGACGCTCCACGATGTCTTCGACGCGGTAGGCGGCGGTCGCCTGCTGCTCGAACATGCGCTTGATGTAGTAATCCCAGACGCGAACGAGGGCGCTGTTGCGCTTCCAGAAGCGGGCCTGGTCGAGCTTTTTCGCGGGCTCGCCCCACTTCTTCTCTTTTAGCAGGCGATCGAGAGCCCCTGGTTCGTTTTTTTCAAACTGTTCCGCTGACATGCCTTCGTTCACGCCAGTGAAGATGATGACGACATCAGGCTTGAGCTGCGGAATGAGACGCTTACCCAGGATGAATTCATGGCAGAGAGAGAAGCAGATCTGGCCGCCATTGAGCACCTGATCCTTTTCCCGGCCTGGAAGCAGGCGGATCTTGTTTTGGAGCACCGTGGGCCAGGCGTCGTCCGTTTCGAGATTGTAACAGAACGTGGTGGAGCCGCCGGAGCAGTAGATGCGGGTGGAGCCTGGAGGTTTGATGTCCGGCACGTCTTCACGATTACGCAGGCCAAAGTTGTTGAGGATGCTGTTCGAGTTGTAGCCGTGAGGCCGATGAGTGGCACCGAGTTCAGCGTCCCCCACGTAAATACCGTAGTTCTTGCCGGGCACGCCATGCTTCATGTGCATGACCACCCGGCAGGCGATCTCCCCAGCGAGAAGAAGCCCGATGATGATGATGACAATGGCGGCGGCGGCAAAAAGGAGTTTTTTGCGCAAGGTCAGGGGTGGAACTGTACGAGTCATGGCGAAATAGGTTGCCACGCATGGGTGCGCGCGGAGGTGGGAAAAACTAGGTTCTGCGTGAATGCCCTCGACGCATTGCCCAAGGACGGGCCAGAGCAGGAACTCGGGCCGGCGCAGCAACCACCGATGAAGTGTAATACGATGCGAAGAAAACGCGGTGAATGGCAGTAACGAAAACAAAGGCGGCAGCCATGCTCGCCACAGCTGTGGCGACGTTGCCCGCGACATTGAGCAATCCTGTGGCGGGCAGAAACCAGCGCCCGAAGCTCCAGTAGTCTCCAGATACGAGGTATTGCCCGGCGCGCAGATCAAACCAACGCAACAGGAACCCAATCATGAACACACCGGCAAACACGCTCCACCGTCCATAGTTGATAAAGAGTTCCATGATGTGCCCAATACCCACGCTAGTCCCCTTAGAAAAGGTCAGCCCGGTGAAGTGAGCCACCATGCCACTGGAGCCCGCCATGCTCGGCTTATCCGGCCATAGAACGCGCGGAATCCAAGCGGTGGCGGCCACCCAGAGGGTAAACCCTTTGGAGAAGTCCACCCGACCACGTGCAATGTAATCCGCACTTAGTCCGACGAGATGATTTTGGTTCAGTCGAATATCCAAGGCCTCCAGATGGTAGTTGTTTGAAAGATCCAACAATTCAAAGTTGGTGGCCAGGTTGGCGATCTGATCAAACCTTGTAGACATCTGCTGCTGACTCCACACCGATTCACGAATGGCATTGCGTTCGCGCATGTAGTTCACAAAGACGGACATGCCGCCATACATGAACAAAAAGAGCACCACGATGGCCAGCCACCTGGGGCGGTAGAAGGACATGACAAACATCCAGACCGTGATGACACTGGATGTGCCGAAACTCATGAATCCGAGGAAAATCAGTGTGATGAATGGGAAGGCGATGGAAGAACCGATAAGCCACCCGTAGAACCGCATCTTGTCACCACTTTTCCACGCCTGCCAGCAGGCCGCAGAAGCGGCCACCATCGACAGTGACACGCCAGACGATCCAAGGCTGCCCATGCTGGGAACCAATCGCATGATGGGAAACAGAACAAAGAAAAAGAGCAGCGACATGACCAACAGAGTGCCCGGCAGCTTTGTGTTAATGACGGGCATGATACGTAATGCCTGAAGTCGCACCCTGGTGCCGATGCATGGAGTCGCAAAAAACCAACTGAGCACGAGTCCCAGCAATCCAATCGTGGTGATCTCAAAGCCCATCTGAGTTGCTTTCAGAGAGGATTGATTGTCGACCAAGACCTGGAATTTTGGCTGATAACCCGGCATGGCATAGGCGATGGCACCCGGCACATGAAGGAGCGATGTTGAGAAAGCATAGCAAAGTGGCAGACCCACTCCAGGGCGCCTGGTGTACCATGTGGCCAACAGTAGGATGAAACATAATCCCAACCAGATGTAGAGGAGCGTTTGGAGGGATTCCTTGGAGATGGGGAGCATCAGGAGAAAATTGGGAAGGTGCTGACGGTACGGGTTTGGCGGGAAAAGGGCAATCTGCTTTTCCTGTGCTCTAATCGAAATAGGACGGGGGCAGAATGTTCAGGCAGACCGTCCGTGACTGTTGCCGAGCTGTCTGCAATGCTGCACAAAATCTGCCGCCGCATCCTGCCAGTCACGCGAATCAGTCATGGGGTCAGACTGGCACAACATGCCGGCGGCTTCGGCTCGGCGTGCCTCGATCCAATGAAGTTTTTGAGCAAAGGCTGCAGCATCTCGAGCGGGAAGAATCCAACCGCCCTCACCATCACGCATGACATCCGCAGCACCGGAATTCGGGGTGGCTAAAACGAGCAATCCAGCCGTGACAGCCTGGGGAAGTACGGCAGCGAGGCCTTCTTCGATGGAGGGCAGGACAAAGACATCCGCCCAGGCGTAGTGCTCCTGCAATTCAGTCTGGGGAACCCGCGGAATGAAGTCGATTCTACCACGCGCTTTTTCGGCCAGGGCCGCCGCTTCATTGGTCACGGTGCCAACGAAGCGAAACTGAAAACGATCCTGGGGCAGCGCATCAGCCATGGCCACAAAGTCGAGAGCGCCTTTGCGATGGGAAAAGGTGCCCACGTTCAGCACTCGCAGAGGTACACCAGAGAGCAGTCTTTGCTGCCGAGCCTGAACGACTTCGGGAGTGGTGGCGAAGTCAGCCACATGCACGGCGGAAACCATGAGCTGCACTTTTTCTGGCGGTAGCCCGGCTTCGACGAAAGTCTGTCTGGAGAAGCTGGAAAGGACGATGATGGCATCGGCGAGAGCATATTCAGCCTCCTCCCGGCGCATGATAGCCTCACTGGGTTTGCCGATGGTGCATCCGGTTCGGGCCTCCTCTTCATGCAAGAACTGCCATTGCTTTCGGATGTGCGTGGAGCCGCGAGCCACGAGCCGCGCTACGGCCACACGTTCACGCTCCAGATACTCCTTGGACACACTGCTCCAGGTGTAGGTGGCATCCCAGCGCTCAGCGGTGAGACGGCGTGCCAGCCAGGAGCCAAACCAGCCATGCATGAGCCCATCGAGACCAGGCACCTTCTCGAAAAGACGCAGCCTTTCAACCAGACGCACCGCCATTCCATGCAGGGGAAACCCTCGCACCCGTGCTTTTGGAATGCCGAAACGAGCAGCGATAAAGGCCGGATAGTTGGTGAACACCGTCACGTCATGCCCCAGTT
>JBILPY010000279.1:0-5952 GCA_044373575.1 Prosthecobacter sp.
TGCATCATCGCGTGATGGAAGGGATGACTGACTTGCAGGAAACGTGCAAAGACGCCCTTCGATTCCAACTCGGCAGCGATGACTTCCAGCGAGGTCTTTAAGCCTGACAACGTGAGTGAACGAGGTCCATTGAAGGCGGCGATGCTCACCGTGCGATCATGCTTGGTGATCACCGCACGAGCTTCATCAGGACTCATGCCGACAGCGAGCATGGTGCCACCCGCGGCGGCACACTCATCCATGAAGCGTCCGCGCAGCACGATGATCTTCGCGGCTTGATCGAGGGTGAGGATGCCAGCGATACAAGCTGCGGCGACTTCACCCACACTGTGCCCGACGACAGCCGCAGGCTGAATGCCCCATGACTGCCAAAGCGCCGCGAGTGCCATCTGCATGGCAAAAATCGCAGGCTGAGAGATCTCGGTGCGCTGCATTTTTGTCTCAGCTTCGGGGCGATTGAGTTCGTCCATCAGTGAGAACTTTGCCCACGGACGCATGGCTTTGTCACAGGCCTCGATTGTGCGTTTGAAGACCGGCTCATGTTGCATGAGTTCGCGGCCCATGCCCTGCCACTGCGGTCCTTGGCCGCTCATGACGAAGACGACACGCGCGGCCTTTTCTGGACGCGGCGTGAAGGCAGTGCGCATGCGTGGACCGGGTTGGCCTGTCGAGAATGCGCTGAGTTCCTGCACCATCTCGCCAAGCGTGCGAGCGGTGAGCGCGAGGCGATGCGAATGATGATTCCGCCGAGCACCGAGCATGTAAGTCAGGTCCGGGAGCAGCGGAGAGCTGCCATTCAGCTTCGAATGATCATCCACCCAAACGCTCAATTGCCACGCAGCGGCGCGCAGCGCTTCTTCTGAGCGTGCGGAGAGCGTCAAAGGCCAGGCGCGGCTTGTGTCAGGACTCATATGTGCCCGAGGTGCCTGCTTCGGGGCTTCCGAGAGGATCACATGCGCGTTAGAGCCGCCAAAGCCGAAAGAGTTGATGCCAACAAGACGAAGTTCACCCGTTCTGGCAAATGCCTCGTTCGTCACAGGCACGCGTAGCTTCAACGCGGTGAAGTCGATGTGCGGATTCGGTGTTTCAAAATGCAGAGTGGCCGGAATGCGCGCGTGCTTGAGCACCAGCGCGGCTTTGACCAGACCCGCGACGCCAGAGGCCGTTTCTAAGTGGCCGAGGTTTGTTTTTACCGAGCCAATGAGGAGCGGAGCATCTGCAGTGCGGTCGGCGCACAGCGCTTCGGCGAGCGCATGAGCTTCAATGGGATCGCCGACCGCCGTTCCGGTGCCATGTGCTTCGACATAGCCGATTTGCGATGGAGCAACTCCAGCAATGACGCAGGCGTCACGCACGAGCCGCGCCTGCGCTTCAGGACTTGGCAGCGAGATGCCATTTGTGTGACCATCCGAGTTCACCGCCGAGCCAATGATCACCGCATGGATCGGATCACCATCAGCGATTGCTTCAGAGAGCTTCTTCAAGAGCACCATGCCTGCGCCTTCGCCGCGCACAAAGCCGTTGGCCGAGGCGTCGAAGGCCTTGCATTTTCCTTCAGGGGAGAGCATCCCGGCTTGCGAAAATCCGATGAAGCCATCGGGCGTGATCATCACGGTCACACCTCCGGCCATCGCTGTTTTGCAATGTCCGGCCAGGATGTGCTCGCAGGCCACATGCACGGCAGTCAGCGCGGAGGAACACGCGGTATCCATCGCGATGCTCGGCCCGGTGAGGTTCAAACAATACGAGATGCGGTTTGCCGCGATGCTGTGCGCGCTGCCCGTGGGCGTGTGAGCGCTGATGCCCGCGCGATCCGTGGACGTGTGTTGCAGCCCTTGGTAGTCATTGTGCGAGATGCCGACGAAGACACCGATGTCCGTGCCCTTGTCGAGATCGAGCACCACACCCGCGTCTTCGATGGCCTCATAGGCCGTTTCGAGCAGCAAACGCTGCTGCGGATCAATGTAAGGTGCCTCACGCGGCGAGATGCCGAAGAACTGAGGATCAAACTGGTCAATGCCTTCGATGAAGCCACCACGTTTGGCGATGGTTTTGCCGACGATTCCAGGTTCCGCATCGTAGAAGCGCTCCACATTCCAGCGATCCGCCGGCACATCCCCCACCGCCTCGCGACCGTCTTCGAGCAACTTCCAGAACGACTCCGCGTCATTCACCCCACCAGGGAAACGGCAGCCGATGCCAATGATCGCGATGCCCTCCTTGTTTGACGTTGCAGACTGAGGCGGCGAAGCAGGATGGGCGAGTGTGGGCATGTATGAAAAGGGAAAGAGTTCACGGCCCCGCTGCATGAAGCCGCCACCACCGTTCAATCAGAATCAGGTGTGGGCTCCCTCACTACCCGAACCGCTGTTCATACGCCATGGGGTGAAACCCTACCTCGGGTGGCACACATCAAACGATTCACGGAGAGGTGTCGTTCAGATCGAGCACCACGCGGAAGCCGTGATCACCTGAGACGATGGCTTTGTTGTCACTCTCGCGGGCCGAGTAAACCACGGAGTTGGGTATTCCTAATGCCCATGATCCACCTCGCAGAGCCAGGCTTGGGGTGCTTTTGCCTTCGAGTGCAGGGCGTTGGATGACCACCCACTCAGCGGCGTTTCCGAAGAGGTCATGGAGGCCGTAGAGATTAGCGGGGAAGGAGCCGCTGGGGGCGGTGCGTGGATAGTCATCGCGGTGTTTCCACGTCGCCCACGCGGCCGGCCAGACGAACTGGAGGACCTCTTCACCGGCAAAATTGGCGCTGGCGAGAAGCGGCGCGACTTTGTCGGGACTGAGCGGGCTGTCGGCATCTTCATCGTTCGCGCATCCGCTGGCTTGTGCCCATTCGCGACTGCTCGGCAGGCGGTATCTCATCGCAGGACCGATCAGGCCCTCGCGCTGTTCTTTCCAGGTGAGCCAGTCGCAGAAGATGCGGCAATCGTGAAAGTTCACGCCGACGACGGGATGCGCATCAGTCTGTGGAAAGCCCGGCTGGCTCCAGCTTTCGTCACCCATGCTCCAGCCGTCTGCGGTGAGGATCAGGATGCCATCGGTCGTGCGAGCCTTCAGTGAATCCTCGATCCATGGAGGCGGCGCGATGCGGCTTGGTGCAAAGGATTGGGCATACTCACTGCGCCGCGTTTCATAGACGGAGAACAGGCTTCGAAGGCCGGGCACGGGAACGAATTTCATGCCGAGGCTGTTTTCCCAGGGCTGCTCTTTGCTAGCAGTCGTCGGATAGCGCGGAGCGGGTGGTGGCGCTGGCTGGGAAGTTTCTAGCTGCCACCAAATGCCGATCATCGCGGCGAGTGTGATCGCTGCGGCACAGCCCGCGATGAGCGCCGTCATCGTCCACATTCGCCGACGTTTGGCTGCCACTGTTTGGGAGTCGCGGATGTGCTCCACGGCTGTGCGCAGCTCACGCACGCTCGCATGGCGCTTTGTGGCATCATCACTCATCGCGCGGGTGATGACGGCATCGAACTGCGATGGCACTGCGGCGATCTTGGATGCTGGTGTGAAGCTGCCCATGGGCACCTGGCCGGTGAGCAGTTGGTAAAGCAGCACACCGAGCGCGTAGATGTCCGCCCGCTCGTCGGCCACTCCGCGCCGCGCCACTTCCGGTGCCATGTAGTAGGGCGTGCCAAAGGCTTCGCGTGTCTGGGTGAGCGTGAAGGATGAGAGTGATCCGGCCACGGCCTTGGCGATGCCAAAGTCCGCCACTTTCACCTTGCCATCGTTACCGACGAGGATGTTCGCGGGCTTGATGTCGCGATGGATCACGCCTTTTTCATGAGCGCTTTCGAGGCCGTGGCAGACCTTGATAAAAATATCCAGCGTTTGGTCGGTGCCGATCCTTCCCGCGTCCAGTAGGCGACGCAAATCACAGCCTTCGACGAGCTCCATCGCCAGATAGTAGCGCCCGTCCTCCGTCTCGCCCACGTTGACGATGCGCACGATATTGGGATGATCGAGCGTGGCCAGCGCCTCGGCCTCGCGGCGGAAGCGCTCGGCCATTTCCGCATCCTCGCTGATGCTATGCGCCAGCACCTTGATGGCGATGAGCTCATCCGTGTCCTCGCGCACACCACGATAGACAATCCCCATCGCGCCCACGCCGAGCACGCTTTCGATATCGACGCCGTCGATCTGCACCGCGAGATCGCCTGCTTCGGCAGGCTTGGGTTGCAAAAGTGCCGTCAGAGCGCTCGCCGCACCGGCAGCGAGGCAGGACGGGCACAGGCCCTCGATGCGGCGTGCGCTCACCGCGCCACATTGGGCGCACAGGCTCGTGGTTTCAGCGTCCATTTTGAGCGAGCACGGTGAGCAGGTAGCGCAGTTCCTCTTCGGCGGCATCAGGCGCAGCCGTCTCCGCCACCTCACGCTGCAGGGCCTCGACGAGGCGTCTGCGCGCGCGGTGGAGTTCGACTCGGAGTTGGGATTCGCTCACACCTGCCGATGCACTGATCTGGGCGCGTTGTTGCAGTTCACCTGCGGAAAGAAGTCCGTCTTTGATCAGATGAAAGAGCGCCGTCTTGCCACGGCGCTCATAGCTGCTGCGCAGATGGCTCATTGCACGCTCCAGCAGCGTGAAGGCCCAGGCGCGGTCGTAATGCAGATCCACCTGATCCGGCGTCCCGCCGATGGATGGCTCCTCCCAGCCCTCCAGTTCATCGAGCGCCAAAAGCTGTGCGCCACCGCCGCGTTTGATCCGCGTGGCATCACGCAGGTGATTGGAGAAATGATGGCGCAGCATCTCTTTCATGTAGCTGCGCAGCCTGCCTTTGGCCGGATCGACTGCGGCGATGCCACTGCTGCTCTGCGTGAACTTCACGAGGAAATCCTGAGTCAGATCCAGCGCATCCTCCCGCTCGCAGCCGAGCGCCCGCAGAAACGAATACGCCGGGCGCAGGTAAGCCCGGCACACATCCTCCAGCGCCTGCGCCGCCCCGCTGGACTCGCCCTGAGCAGCGAGCACGCGGGTCCACGCTGTGGCTGGGAAGGGAGTCTTTGAGGTATCCATGCAGGCCTCGACTCATGCTGAAGCCGGGGCTGGAATCAACTGGGAGAGCACACGACCACCGCTAGATGTCTGTGCCCTCCATCGGCACCGAAACCGACAGCGGTCGGATGGCGATGGCTCGGATGAAGCGGCGTTGGTTGCCGGTCCATGTGACGGTCCTTGTCGTGGCAGTTCCTGAATCGGGGGCGAAGATGCCGAGGGCAGAGTTTTGCCAGTTGACGAGATTGTCGGAGGTCTCGATGCGATACACGCGGGTGGGATCTGTGGTGAAGGTGACTGTGGCCTGGGTATTGCCGCCGCTGAAGGTCGTGCTGGCGATCTTGAAATAGTCGGACGCCAGGTCTGGCCTCGTGCCTGCCAGGTATTCGTCGGCATCACTCGCGCCATCTTTGTCTGCATCGGTGGCGAGACCTGCGTTGGTGAGATTGCTGAAGTAGGCGCGCTCCCAGGCATCGGCCATACCATCGGTATCCGTGTCGGTGATGCGCACCATGAGAGTCGTCAACGTGCCAGAGCCGAAATTGATCCAGCCCATGTTCGCGCTGTAGGCAAAGCCGCTGAACTCGCCCGTGAGTAGATTCACGCGAGGGCGATTCACATCATTTGCCGCAGCCCAGCCAAAATTGATCCAGCCGGTGTTTACACCGTAGGCCATGCCGGTCAGGCGACCCGCGCCATCGTGATTCACCCCGAAGTCTGTGGCGCTGCTGTTTTGATAAGCCATGCCATTGGCTGGGGTGCCATCACCGAAATTTAGCCAGCCAAAATTGGCACCATAGGCCAGACCTGCGAGGAAGGACTCGCCGACGATTGCACCATTTGGCGAAGCGGGCTGATCGTGCCGGAAGTTGATCCAGCCTGCATTCGCACTGTAGGCGTATTTGAGCGTCGGGCTGATCGTCGTGTCTGCCTGTGCGGCGGTCACG
>JBILPY010000280.1:0-5931 GCA_044373575.1 Prosthecobacter sp.
TGGCATTCCTGTCGTTTGCATGGGATGCCCAGGCAGTTGAGCCTCCACCCCGTAAACAGGCAGACCTTTGGTGACCTCCAGAAAGCGGCGCAGGTTTTGCCGAGGCCGCTCAAAGCCGAACCAGTTGTAGTGACAGGTGATGATGGCGAGTTTCATCGGTTAGTTCGTGTAGCGCCCACGGACTCGCAGCCACAGACCGTTGAAAGTTGGCAGAGTGCTGTAGGCATCGGGCAAACCGGTGTCGAGATAGACATCGAGCTTCGACCCAGCAGGCATGGTGAGGGAGCCATTCACAAGAAGAGGAATGCCGAGGCCCTTGGCATCGCTGTTCGGGAAGTATTCATAAAACCAGAAGGACTGGGCATACAGGCCGCCGGGGGACGAAGAGTTCGGCGCGTCGGTGCCATAAACGATGATGTTCGACTGGAAGAAATTGTCCGCCATTCGCGGAGTCGCATTGCGCATCGCAAGGCCGATGTGCGTGATCACCGCATCACGCGGCAGAACGAAAATCGAGCTGGATTGAAGCGAGTCGTAACTGGTTTGGCTACTAAGCTGCAAAGGGATGAGCAGATCGAACATCTGTCCCGAGGCTCCATTGCTCTGCACGAAAGCCACGAGGGTGGCATTGTCGCTCGGACTGCCGCTGTTGATCTGCGACCAGGCATGGTTGTGTCCGCTTGGCGGAAACGTGCTGGGTTTGCCCGTCACCTCATTCCAGGAGCTTGGGAAGGTGGAGGGTTTGCCGGTGACGTTCGACCAGGTCACTGTGGGATTGCTGGCACCACCGGCACTGTTGATGGTGATCGTCTTGGTTTCCTCGTTGAGGGTGAAGGTGACGTTCGAGCCAGCCACCAGCCTCGCTTTGATCCAATCCCAGGCGGCGTCGGCGGCTGGATCAGGGGCCGTGTCACCGGGACGTGAGGGCGAATTGCGCAGGGTGATGGGGAAAGCCAGCGACTTGCGTGGATGCGGAACCTCGCTGGTAATCTGCCACTCGATCTGCGCGGTCAGGGCAATGGCAGCACTATTGGCGAGAGCGGAGCGCAAAGACTCGGAATCCGCCAGCAGGCTGAAGGTGTAGCTGGTCTGCGCATCTGAGCCAGCCACCGTCCAGGAGGTGTCGAGCAACACAGGCGAGCCGCTCTCAGCACCTGGCAGTTTCACGGTCAGCTTCCCTGTCGTGTTGGAGGGAAGTGCCACGGGCACGTTGTCCTGCTCAAACGTGACACGGAGAACGAACAGCGTGCCCAGAATTCCGCTGAGCGACGGCAGGGTCGAATTGACGTTCGAGGCGGTAACTTCTCCGGTGCCTGCATTGATGCAGAGGTGCTGCTGGTCCATGCCAGAGGCGTCATGTCAATCACACGCACGGCAGCACCATGTAAGTCACATGAGACATTGTAGGGGATGGTGAACTTGAATGTGTAGCGCTTGCCGCTCTGCACCGGAAATTTCAACCCGATAGCATCAAGGAACGTATTCACTGTTCTGAGGCTGTTGATGATATAGCTGGTGATCGCCAAGGTGATCAGAGTGAGCAGAGGCATCATCGGCCCGTCCTTCTGCTAGGAAATTGCTTTGGAGAGGGCGGGCTCGTGGCATCATGCAGATCATCCAGGGTCCAGCCGCGTTTCTCATCGCATTGCGACCTCACCTCCGCGCCGAAAAACTTCAGCATCGGATGCCCCGCCCTCGACCACCACACCGCGCACCTTGGCACCAGCTTCTTCTTTTTCTTCGGTCTCTTCTCCGTCTTATCTCCAGGTCTCAAAATCTCCGCCGATTCATCCTTCGCACTGTTGCTACGAAGAACGGGAGTCGTCTCCAAGTCTCTCTTCCTCACTCCCTTCCTGGGCGTGTTGGATCACGACGATGAGGTTGGCATGGTCGGAAGATGGGTGGTTCATCAGGTACTTACCCGAAAAGCGCACAATCGTTACACAGAAAGTGAAAATAGTCTGGCTGCCCCACCCCTCAGGTCTTCGCGACTTGTCTCCTAATCTTGGTTCCCGAGTCCAGGCTTGAAAATCCACGGCAAGCTACCGTCATCCACCGCCAACGATTCACCCAACCCAGGAGGATTTGCCATCTCATTTCAGCCGATCAGTAAAGTCTTGCCCGGATCACGCAAGCCGCTCAAACTGCAACGAGAAATCCTGCGAGCAAACGTCTTAATATCTGGAATTCCGCGAAATGAAGTACATGCCCCCTTTCACTTTCATTTTATGCCGATCCTTTTATGACACCTGAAACCCGTGAAGCATTTCGGCTTTTCCAGCACACAAAAGACAATCTTTTGGTGATCGGACAGGCTGGCACAGGAAAGTCGTTCCTGTTGCAAATGATGGCATCAACACTCTTGCCTAGCAAGTTTGCTGTAGTTGCTCCCACCGGCATGGCCGCGTTGAATTGCGAAGGAAGCACCATTCATGGGTTCTTTCATCTCCCCGTCGATAAGTATCCATTCGGCATAATCGAGAGGAACGGGGAGTGGTGGAAGAGACTGAAAAATGATGGGGATTTTGCTGCGCTAGAAACCCTCTTTGTTGATGAGATTTCCATGGTCAGAGCAGATGTCCTTGATGCACTAGACCATGTGCTGCGGGTTCAAGGACCTGATTCAGCACAGCCGTTCGGAGGAGTCCGAATAATCGCTTTTGGTGACCCTCTTCAACTACCTCCGGTGGAGAAGGAAGATCATAGACCATGGTTTAGAGGTGGCAGTCAAAAGGTCTGGCGCTCGCCATGGTTTTTTGACGCAAAGGCCTGGGTTGAAGCCCGCTTCAAGATTATAGAATTGAATCACAACTACCGTCAAAACGAAGATGAGGAGTATGCCCAATTTCTTCGATTCACTAGGATCGGAGATTTGATCCCCCAGCACAATGAAATGATCAAGTCTCTCCGGCGGGAGTTGCCAGATCAGCATATTGCCCTGAGGGTCATGTGTACCAACAAGCAAGTGAATGAGTTCAACGACCAAAAAATATACGCGCTGCCAAACGAAGAGTGGCGTTCAATCGCGGACGAACGCATGTGGGCTGGGGATTTGCCCGTAGAACGCGACATTCGGATAAAAGTTGGAGCGAGGGTCATGTTAAGAGCGAACCTTGATGTAGGAGCAAATTGGGTGAATGGGACGCTTGGACATGTCCTCGATATTGACCGCGAGGGAGCGCGTGTGCTCATGGAGAATGATGCCAAGGAACAAAGATACATCAGCCGCTACACATGGACGCGCGAGTTAACTAAAAAGCGAGGTCTTCAGCCACCAAAAGAAGCGACTTTCTCCCAAATTCCGCTCACTCTCGCTTGGGCGATTACGATTCACAAGATGCAGGGCCAGACAGCGGCCGGATCCATTGTTTTGGAAGCTGATAACGCATTCGTCGGAGGCCAAGTGTACGTTGGTCTATCGCGTGTTCGCACTAGAAAGCAGATCTGCATTTCTAGACCACTCAGCAGATGTCTTTATCCAGAGAGACAGGCGTATAAGTTTTTGAAGACGGTTTTGCCGGCAACCTATTGGTATTAGCCCTTGTAGAAAAAGAAATGCACTCCGCATTCCATCAATCTAAGCTGAAGAACTGACATGTGTTCCACACCCAATCAAAAATTAAGCTGCATTATATCGGCTATTATGGGTGCCATCACACCCTTAGCTTTTGGGTTGCCTGCCGATTTAGACAGTACCTTTATGGGAACGGGAATTGTAAAAATCCCGGTTGCTGGTTCAAGCGGCGACGGAGCACATGCAGTGGTAGTTCAGCCAGATGGCAAAATCATAATTGGTGGTTACTCATATTCCAATTCAGGTATCCTGGCGCGACTTAATCCAAATGGTGCTTTAGATACATCATTTGGCGAAAATGGAATGGCGTTGGCTGGCCCGGCAGTGCATAGCATCACGCTTCAAAATGATGGTAAAATCGTGGCGTCTGGCGTGAACCCCAGCGCAACAGACGCGGAACTTGTGATTCTACGATTGAATTCCAATGGAAGTGTAGACAACACATTTAATGAGGGCGGGGTAGTCATCAACATAGGTCAAAGCGCCCCAAATGGTGAGGGTGCACAAAAGGCCGTAATGCAAAGCGATGGCAAGATTTTGATTTCATGGCCAACTGGCATAGCTCGAATTAACCCTAATGGCACGTTGGACTCTACTTTTGATGGCGATGGCAAAATGACCATTTCGGGAATGACGGTTAACTCCTTATCAATCCAATCAGACCAAAAATTCATAGCTGTAGGTTCAGCTAGTGTCGGCGGCAAACCTGTCTTTGCGGCAAACCGCTATAATACAAATGGAACGTTAGACACTACCTTCAATGCCACTGGAAAAGTTACGACTGCTGTCGGGAGCAACGCAGACTATGCTACCTGTGCGGCAGTGGATGCCAGTGGCAAAATAGTTGTTGGGGGATATTCGTCCCCAGGTTCAGGACCCATTTGGGTGTATGCAGCAGTGCGTTTGAATGCGAGTGGCACTCTCGACACTACATTTAGCAGTGATGGCAAGACAACATTTGAGGTGAGCAGCTCTTATGGCCGCTGCTACGGAATAGTGATTCAAAACAATGGCAAGATTGTGCTGGCAGGAGAGTCCAATAGTGGGGGGCCTGATAATATCGCTCTAGTGAGGCTGACAAACATAGGCGGAGCAGATGCTTCATTCGGAGACGGTGGCAAGGTTGTATTGCCGTCATTGTACGACACTAATGGCGGGATAGTTAGGTCATCGAGCCTTGCTGCGCTTCAAACAGACGGGAAAATACTAATTGTTGGGAAAGCAGTGGCTCCGACCGCCTTAGCAGTCGCTAGGTTTGAAGGTGACCCAGTCGCACCTGAGATCGCTGTTGAGCAGCCGCTAGGCACGAATTTGACAGATGGCGCTGCGAGCGTGGCTTTCGGCAGCGTGGCACCCGGCGGCAACAGCAGCATGACATTCACCATCAAGAACACGGGCACCTCGAACCTGACCGGACTGGGCATCACGTTTGACGGCACGAATGCCGCTGACTTCACCGTGACCGCCAGCCCCACTTCTCCGGTCACGGGGCCGAGTGGCAGCACGATGTTTACCGTGCGTTTTGCTCCCGCCGCAGTTGGCGCGCGCACAGCCGCGCTGCACCTCGCCAGCAATGATGCGGACGAGAACCCCTTCGACATCGCGCTCACAGGCACGGGCTTGTCTGCACAGGAAAATTGGCGAAACACTTTTTTTGGCATTACGACGAACACCGGCAACGCAGCCGACACTTTCGATTTTGACAATGACGGCCTGAAAAATCTGGTCGAGTTTGCCTTTGGTCTGAACCCGACGCAGGGCACATCGCTGCTGCTGCCGCAGGGGCAGAGGGTCGGCGACAATTTTGTCGTCAGCTTCAGCCAGCCCGCCGGAGTAAGTGGCGTCACCTACGGCGCGGAGTGGAGCACGACGCTGGCGTCGCTCGACTGGCACGCGATCTCCGACACGGGCACTCTGCCGCAGCACACCTTCAGCGTGCCGATGGGCAGCAATACTGGGCTGTTTATACGGCTCAAAGTGACGAGTCCTTAGCAGCCGGGAGAAGCTGCTAGGAAATTGTTCTTTCGGGTGATGGGTCGAGTTGGCCCTAGATGTGGAGCATAAACCTGGTGTGATGAGGCTTTCAATCACACGCTCGGCAGCACCATGTAGGTCACATGAGCACCCGCGAGAGCCGTGATGGCGCTGTTGGCGATTTCGGAAGCAAAGCGGGCGATCACCTCGCCATCCGCCGCAGCGGTGAACGTGCCTTCAATCACCGCCAGATTGCCGGAAGTCAGGCTGCTCAGGTTGGCTGCGGATGGCAGGTTGTAGGCGCTGGCGAAGTTCACCGTCTCGGAGGTGGCCGTGAGCGTGTAACGTGATGTGAAATGAAGCTGGCTGAGCGCGGGGCCATT
>JBILPY010000281.1:0-5930 GCA_044373575.1 Prosthecobacter sp.
ACATCGCCGAGAAGCTCAGCATCAGCGTGCGCACAGTCGAGGCGCACCGTTCTCACATTAAAGAAAAGCTAGCCATCACCGACGGTGCCGCCCTTGTCCGATACGCCGTCCAGTGGTCGCAGACTCAAGCTTGCACAGCCACCTTGAGCAGCACCTGATCCAGCTCGTTGAGGGAATGCACCCAGTGGATCGGCAACTCGTTCAGATGCTCTTGGTAGCCACGCGAAGCACGGCCGCCGACGATCAAAGCGACTGAATCCGGCAGGAGCTGACGGATGCGCCGTAGCTTATCTTCGATGACGGGACATTTTTCAGGATAAACCACGCTCAAAGCCACGGCGCGTGCTTTGCGCGCCTTCGCGCAGGCGGCGATCTCTTCGATCGGGAGATTGGGGCCGAGGTAAGTGATCTTCCATCCTAGGTCCCGTGCGGAGGCGGCGGCGAGCATTGCGCCGAGCTCGTGCATTTCACCCGCAGGAGTGGTGATGATGATCTCCGGGGCACTCGCGGCGACCTGACTGCCGGGCACAGGAGTCATGAGCATCTCACGAATCACGGAGGTGGCCACGTGCTCGTGAGCGGGGCGCAGATTGCCGGCCTGCCATTCGTTGCCGATGTGCAGGATCAGCGGGCAGATAACATGGTGCAACATGCCGCGCTGACCAAACTGCTGCCGCGCGCGCTGAAGCAGGCGGCGAAGGCGGTCGCTGTCATAGACCTTGCACGCCTCGATGCAGAGCTTGATGAAGTCCTCAGGTGTCTCCAGCGTGGGGGTGGCATCGACACTGAAGGTGACGGCAGTGACTGGCGGACCGCTGCGGGTGAGCTGCTGATCGACGAGCTGGCGTAGATCCGCTGTGCAAAGACTGGCGATTCGGCCAATGCGGTGTCCGGCTTCAGTCAGCTCGCGCAGGAGCTTCAGGCGCTCGATGGACTCCTCACAATACATGCGCCTGTTGGTGCAGGTGCGGCTGGGGCTGAGCGCATTGTAGCGTCGTTCCCAGATGCGGATCACATGGGAACTGAGGCCACTGAGTTGGCTGGCCATCTGAATCGGGAGAGGCATGGCGGGAGTCGGAATCTGGGAAAAGAGGATGCTGGCAATGAAGGGGCTTGCCCGAAGTCGCATTTTCAGGCAAGCACATTCTTCCTACGCCTTCATGCCGGAGGCGGATACACTGCGTTTACACCATGCTGAACTACATTTGGGCCACACTCCTGTTCGTTGGGTTGATCGTTGCCGGTCTGGTCGGGCGCGTATCGGGAGATGCGAGCGTCATCGATGCTGCCATGAAGGGCGCTGAAAAAGCCGTCATGGGCATCGCGCTGCCGCTGGCGGGCATGATGATGTTTTGGCTTGGGGTGCTGCGCCTTTTAGAAAAGGCAGGCGTGCTGGAGGCGGTGGTGCGTGTGCTTTCTCCGCTCCTGCGTCGGCTCTTCCCCGACGTGCCCACCGGCCATCCGGCGATGAGTGCCATGGTGATGAACCTTTCCGCGAACATGCTCGGCCTCTCGAACAACGCGACGCCGCTCGGCCTGAAGGCGATGGGGCATCTCCAGGAGCTGAACCCGCACAAGCAGAGCGCGAGCAACGCGATGGTCACCTTCCTCGCGCTGAACACGGGTGCCTTTACCCTCATCCCAATGTCGGCGATGAACTTCCTGAACGCCGCCGGCATACGCAACAGCTATCAGGTCATCGTCCCCACCATCCTCGCCACGGCTTGCGCTTCCATCGGAGCCGTGATGGCCGCGAAGAGCTTCCAAAGACTGCCGCGCTTCACCCCGCAGCCTGATGAAGAGGATGTGCCCACGAGTTCCAGCACAACGACGGCCACGACGGGCCGCATCTCCACCAAAGCGCGCACTTGGCTCACGATCCTCACGGTGCTTTTCATCGGCGTCTCCGCGCTAGAACTTGGCCCGCCGGTATGGCGTCAGACCGTGCTCGATCAATCAGGGCTTTCCGCCGTGCTGGAAAAATCTGCAAAGCGTAAAGCCGAAGCCATCGCCACACTCGCGAAGAATAAAGAACTGGCTCTGGCGACCGCTGCCACAGAGATCAAACCGGAGCCGCCCGTCTGGCGGCGCATGATGGACGGCACCTCTGGTCTGGCGATCCCGGCCATCCTTATCCTTGCTGTCGGTGTCGCCTGGGCGCGTGGCGTTCGCGTGTATGAAGAGTTTGTCGATGGTGCCAAAGAGGGCTTCCAAGTCGCCGTACGCATCATGCCCTACCTCGTCGCCATGCTCGCCGTGCTGGCGATTCTGCGTGAATCAGGGGCCTTTCAATTGCTGGAGTATGCGCTGGCTCCCGTGCTGGCTTTCCTGGGCTTCCCGGTCGAACTGCTTTCTCTAGCATTGATGCGTCCGCTCAGTGGCTCTGGTGCGCAGGGCATTCTCAATGAGATCCTCACCCGCCCGGACCTCAGTGAGATGGTGAAGTTCACCGCCGCCATCCTCTACGGCTCCACGGAGACGACCTTCTATGTGCTGACCGTCTATTTTGGCAGCGTCGGCATCCGCCGCTTCCGTCACGCGCTGATGGCCGGGCTGACGGCTGATTTCATCGGAATGGTCGCCGCGATCTTCTTTGGGCGGTTGCTCTTCGGCTGATTCCCAGTGTATCGACACCCCGCCGATGCTTCAGATCTCCCAGCTCACTCTCCCCGTTGATCATGCCGATGCCGACTTGCGCCCCGCGCTGGTGAAGCGCCTCGGCATCGCGGACAAAGACCTGTGCGGCTTCACGGTCAAGCAACGCGCCATCGACGCACGGCGTCAGCACGTTTCATTCAGCTACACGCTGCTCGCCGAGGTGGAAAACGAGCCGCGAGTGCTCAAGTCGCTCGCCAAGGACACTCAGATCATCCCGGCACCCGATGAAACCTACCGCGAGTGCCCGCCGCGACCTGATCATGTCGTTTCGGATCGCCCCATCATCGTCGGCACAGGTCCCTGCGGACTCTTCGCCGGGCTCTTGCTGGCTCGCGCCGGGCACAAACCGATTCTGTTGGAGCGTGGCAAGGCCGCTGGGGATCGTGCCCGCGATGTCACCGGCTTCTGGCGACGCGGATGGGACTTCAATCCCGAGTCCAATGTGCAGTTCGGCGAAGGCGGCGCGGGCACCTTTTCTGATGGTAAGCTCTACACCCAGATCCGCGACCGCGAGCATCGCATCCCCTGGCTGCTCAAAGAACTCGTCGCCGCAGGTGCGCCCGAAGACATCTTGATCAAAGCCCGCCCGCACATCGGCACGGACCGACTCATCAAAGTCGTGCGCCATGTCCGCGAAGAGATAATCTCGCTCGGCGGCGAAGTCCGCTTCGGCGCGCGTGTCAGCGATGTCGTGATCGAGCAGAGCGTCATGCGTGCCGTCGTGCTCGCCGATGGCTCCGTGATTGAGGGCGCACCGATCATCTTCGCCATCGGCCACAGCAGCCGGGATACCTTCGAGATGCTGCACCGCCACAGTGTGCCCTTTGAGGCCAAACCCTTCTCCGTCGGCGTCCGCATCGAGCATCCGCAGCGGCTCGTGGACCAGATGCTCTATGGCAAATGGGCGGGCCATGCGCGGCTCGGCTCTGCGCCCTACAAGTTCGTCTCCCACACGCCGACGGGTCGCGCGGCTTACAGCTTTTGCATGTGCCCTGGGGGTCTCGTCGTTGCCGCCAATTCCGAAGCTGGCATGGTCGTGACAAACGGCATGAGCAGCTATGCCCGTGAGGAGTCGAATGCGAACAGCGGCTTCATGGTCGATATTCGCCCGCAGGATTACGGCGAGCATCATCCGCTCGCAGGCATCGAGTTTCAGCGGCAGATCGAACGTGCCGCCTACCACCTCGGCGGTGAAAACTACCACGCCCCCGCCCAGCTCCTCGGCGATCTACTTTCCAACCGTGCCTCCACAGGGCAGGGCAGTGTGAAGCCCAGCTACGAGCCCGGCGTCGTCTGGACAGATCTCCGCGAATGCCTGCCCGAGTATGTCATCGCCACGATCAAGCTCGCCATTCCCGAGATCGCCAAAAAACTCCCCGGCTACGCCCTCGATGAGGCAGTGCTCACCGGTGCCGAGACCCGCAGTTCCTCACCCGCCCGCATCCCGCGTGATCCCGAGACACTCGTCTGCACCAGCATCAGCAATTTCTACCCTGCGGGAGAAGGAGCAGGCTACGCCGGCGGCATCATCTCCGCCGCTGCCGATGGTATGAGAGTTGCCGAGGCCGTGCTGCGCCGGAGTTGAACTTCGAATCTCAAACGAAAGACTTTAGCCAAGTATCCATTGTCGGGTTCCTGGAAAGAAGGGGCTTTAGTCAAGCTGCTCCGCACTGACGTCATTCTCCCTGATTCCTTTCACCCTTCACTAGCGCCCTCCTTTCACTCGCGAGGCTAATGAATACCATTAAGCCCACACCTCAATGCCCCCAAGCCAGTCGAACCCGTCGGGAAGTTGGGCGAAGGAAACACCGAGTGTCTGCGGCATCTTCCGCGCCCGCCCTTCCCAACCTGCGAAGGGGCGGCAAATCCCGTCCTTTTTCCGAGTGCCATTCTTGTTCGCACATTGGTTTCAACCCCAAATGGCACTGAATTAAGCGGGTTTTAGGACGGAAAGCGCCTGGGAAATCGATCCCAAACAGACCTTAATTCAGAGCCATTCGTTCCTCCCCCGAGTTTCCAATTCGGGGCGGAGTGGTGAAACTTGATGCTTGGATGGATTTTGATAGTGTAGGCCCAGCCATGAAACACCTCCTCATCGCCCTCTCCTTGATCGTTGCCAGCGGACTTATTGCCAGTTGCCGTGGCGCGGGCGGACCTGCGCAGCGCGTCGGATATGAAATGGACCGTGCTGCCTATAAAGCAGGGACGGGTGTGGCCAGGGCAGGTCATGCCATCCAGCGGGCGGCACGCTGAGGCTTACTCCAGGTTGGCTTCGATGACTTCTCCGCCCGTTGGATCGACGAGCTGGTTTTTGACGAGATCAAAGGCGGAGCCGTGCATGTAGGGCTGGATGTAGAGCTTCTGTTTCCGGCGGATGAGATTTTCGCGGACGATCTCGAGCTGTTGGAAATCGACGTGGTCCTGGAAGTCGGAGAACCAGTAGAGGGCATCTGCCTGACGGACCTGCTCGCTGAGCAGGGCGGTCCAGGCATAGCCGATGCCGACGTAGTGGATGAAGTGGGTCTGGGGGCGTTTGGAGAGGAGGAGGTAGATGCTCTCGCTGGAGATGGGGTCGGAGCGGGAGAATTTGAATTTGCGCGCCTCCTCATAGCTGGCCATGCCGCCCATGCGCCAGAAGCGCTCGAACTCAGCGCCATTGGTGCGGAAGACCTGCTCGCCCTCGAGGCCGATCTTGGGGGGGGAATCCAGCCCGCAGCCGGGGAAGAGCACGACGACGCTGCCACGGGCGACTTTGTCCACCTCAGCAATGACGCGGGGAAGGTGGGGGGCCATGGAGCTGGAGACGTCCAGGATGAGGGCGAGGCGCTTGGCCTTGATCTCACGGCCAAACATGGAGAGGGGCTGGAAGACCATGCCGCTCTTGGCCCCGAGGCCCATGCCTTTGCCAAAGCCGCCGCCGCCAAGGCCGGAGCCGCCGAGTTTGGCGCTGGTGAGCATGTCATTGGAACTGGGGAGATCCAGGATGTCGGGCACTTCATCCGGCAGGACGATGTCGGAGATGGAGCCGACGGCGGCGAGCTTGCGCATGGGCACGGCTTTTTTCAGCCAGGGATTCTTCTTCTGCTGGATCTTGTGTTCGAGTGCCTGGGAGGCCTGCTGCCCCTGCTGGGTGCCGCCGGGGAGGAAGTCCACGGCCTGATCCAGCATGACCTGATTCACCACGAGGAAGCCGCCGATGCCGAGAATGAGGGCATGGATGCCGAGGCTGAGGGAGAGGGAGGCACCGCCCCACTGCACCCATTTCTTTTGGA
>JBILPY010000283.1:0-5897 GCA_044373575.1 Prosthecobacter sp.
GCGGGGCGATTCATGGGCAGCGGGTTGCTAAATTTATACCGGCTTTTCTTCCGCTTCCCGACACTGGATTTCACGATGGACTACTCCGCTGTCGCCCTGGCCTTGGTGGTGAGTACGGTGGCGTCTCTGATCGGCGTGTTGAGCGTGGTCTGGATGGCGGTAAAACTGCCACCCGCCGAGGCGATGCGACCTGAGCCACCCACGAGCTTCAAGCCGAGCTTGCTTGAGCGCGCGGGGCTCACAGGCTGGATGTCTCCGGTGATGCGGATGGCACTGAGAAACATCGAGCGGCGTCCCTGGCAGTCGGCATTCACGGTGGCCGGTCTTTCCTTGGCCACCGGTCTGATGGTACTGCCCGGCAGCATGGAGGACAGCATCGACTATCTTCTCACCTACCAGTGGAATGATTCACAGCGGCAGGACGCGATCGCTTTTCTTGTGGAGCCGGGATCATCGGAATCGCTGCATGACCTGGAGCACCTACCCGGCGTGATGTTTGCGGAGCCGATCCGCGTGGTACAGGCACCCTTTCATCACGCGCAGAGGGAGAGGCGGCTTTCCATCACAGGCCTCCCGAAGGGTAGCATCCTGAACCGTCTGCTGGATGGGAAGGGGCGGCGGATCGAGTTGCCGGATGAAGGGCTGGTCATGTCTCAGGCTCTGGCAGAGAAACTCGGGGTCAGGGTAGGGGAGTCTGTGCAGGTGGCGGTGCTGGAGGGGCAGCGCCCGCATCTTCAGTTGCCGGTGCGTGGACTCATCGAGGACTTCGCAGGTGTGTCCGCCTTCATGGAAATCGATGCACTGCGCCGTGTCATGAAGGAAGGGGCGACCGTGAGCGGGGCCTATCTCACGGTGGATGACACGAAGTGGGATGCCTTCATGAAAAAGATCAAAAGCACCCCCCGGCTCGCTGCCACCATCGTGAAAAAGGACCAACTGCGTGCCTTCCGAACCACGACGGGGGAAAGCATCGGCATCCTGCGGCGGCTTTACCTGACTCTGGCGGTCATCGTGGCCTTCGGCGTGGTTTATAATAGTGCGCGCATCGCCCTGAGCGAACGTGGGCGTGATTTGGCGACACTCCGGGTCGTGGGTTTCACCCAGCGGGAGGTGGCCGGGGTATTGCTGGGCGAACTGACTCTTCTGCTGCTCATCGCACTGCCGGTGGGGTTGCTCTTTGGCCGGGGATTGGTGACTTGGATCATCACCAAGGTGCGCACGGACACGGTTCGACTGCCGTTGGTGATCAGTGATGAAACTTACGCCACGGCTGTTCTTGTCGTCATTGGGGCGGCGGTTGCTTGTTTTGCACTCGTGGCCCGCATGCTGCGTAAACTGGACATGGTTGGAGTGCTCAAAGCCCGCGATTGAGGGGGATAAAGGCGCTTTCAATTACGAAAATTATAAATTACAGCGAAAGGTTACTTGTCGAAACCCGTCCAGTGAGCGAAATTCAACATTACTTAGGTTTTCTTTCCCCCAGTCCAATGAACCCAGAGATCATTCAATTTTCGTGTGGTGCATGCCAGCATGTGCTCACCGTGCCTGCCCACATGGCGGGGATCAGTGGGCCATGCCCAGTCTGTGGGAATACCATCACTTCACCCTCTGCTCCTGCCCCGGCAGCGTCCGCATTCTTTGCGCCGCCTGTCTTTGTCCCAGGGGCGGCTCAGCCAGCACCGCAGCAGCCATCATTGCCGCGGTCCCCTGATTTCTCAGGACAGATGCCCATGGCTTCCATGATGCAGCCTTCGGGAATAATGCCCGGCAGCCAGCCGCAGGCACCTGCTTGGCAGACGCCCGGTCTGGGACAGACGATCCTTGAGTCGGCTCTTCCCACTCCGCCACAGATCATGATGCCGCAGGCTCCTGCCTCAATGCCCATGCAGGCGGAGAGTCTCCTTCCCCGGCGTCGAGGAGATGGGCAGATTCCATTTTCGGGTTCAATTGGCGGTGGACTGAGTGCCCCCGCACAGCCAGCGCAGCCTATGTGGGCTGGTGGTTTTCCGCCCTCACCTGCGCCGACGGGGGACATATCACCCCACATTCCCCGCCAAGGTGCAGGGGCCCGTGGCCACAGTTCACTCATTCCAGGTGCACCTACATTGCCGATGTTGGGGGGGGAAGCCTCTCAATTGGGTGGTTCCTTGATGGCCCGCGGGCTCCCATCTGCTCCCCACAACCCCATGGCGGCTGGTCAAGGCTCACCACCGCCTGTGCCAACTGGCTTTGTGATGCCTTCAGGTTCACAGGGTGGGGCATCCACCCCTTCCCGCCCGATGCGCAAGCCGAAGCGCGCCACGAATATCTTCATGATCGGCCTCGCGCTTCTTTTCCTAAGCGGCTTCCTGGTAGCTGCGGGCTGGCTTTTCCGTGAACCCGTCATGCAGTTGGTGGCGAAGTTCACCGGGGACTCCCCCGAAGTGGTGCCTGTGCCTGAGGTGATCACCGAATTGAAAGAACCCCCAGCGGTTGTTGAAAAGAAAGAGGTCGAGCAGCCGAAAGCCGTGCCAGCTTTGGACGCCAAGCAAGTCGCCGAAAGCCCGCCTTCTGCTACCTTGCCTGCAAACCCTGGTCCGGGTGATTCGGTTCCGCTTCGTCCGGCAGAGACGCCCATGCCGACTGGCTCTGACGTGGTGGAGGTGCGGAAGCCTACTCCCCCGGCTCCCGGGCCGCTGACCCCCAGCCCTGCGCCAAATCCACCCACAACCAGTCCGCTGGTGGAAGTGCCGCCGAAACCTGACGGTAAAATGGCAGACGCTTCACCTGATGCCGCTGGTGGGAGCACCACGGCAACTTCGATCCGTCTGGATGACGTGACAGAAGAGGCGAAACCTGCTGCCGAGGCGCTGAAAAAATTTCTTCAGGCCGGCAACTTGCAGGAACGACTCAAATACACATTAGCTGCTGATCTCATGCGCCCGATCATGGAGCGCTATTACAGCAACAATCCTGATGGCCCCATCTTGGTCGATGCCCTGGCTCTTGTGCGCTATGATCCCAAGCCCCAGATTGGCGGTGGAGCTCATGCGGTCTTCGGCATGGAGAGCAAAGTGTGGGAGTTTCCCGTACCCGTCATGCTCGAGATGAGTGGTGGTAATTTCAAAGTGGACTGGCTGTGTTTCGTCGAGTTTAAGGATCGTCTGCTGGAGAAATTCCTTCAGGGTTATCAAGAGGGTGCAGCCCGTTTCCACGTCGGCATGACGCGCATTCATTACTTTGAAGACAAGGTTCCCAACGCCTCCAATAACAAGGATGCATTCCGCATCAGTCCAGCCCCCCCGAACCCCTTCTCCAGCGTGGTGTTTGTGGACCGTGAGTCCGATCTCGGTCGCGAGCTTCGTGACAAGATCCCCTGGGGTGCCCAAGTCTGGGCCATCGCCGAGCTGGAATGGTCCAAACTCGGTTCGCAAAGCTGGGTGAAACTTTCCGCCGTGCCGCAACTCAACTGGTACTCCGTCCCTTCGGCTCCGAAAGCGCTACGTGTTTCACCTGACGAGACATCACCTGTTGCGGATGATGCACAGGTGCCCACCGAAACTCAAAAAGCGGTGCCGGTGGGTCGCTGAAATGAAGGTGTGAAGCTCCACAGCGTGGATGCACCAAAGAATGGGATGGATGGGCGCCTGCTCAGTCATCGGGCGCTGGAGTCGTTGATAACTCGCTGAGCGCTTTTGATGTGATCCAAAGGCGCAAGCCAACCCCGGCTCGAATGAACCGGGATTCACAGGCCGCCGGTTGCCTTACGGAACTCCAGGACCTGCCATGATCTCGACAAGGCCGGTAAAGCTGGGAGCTGTGCTCACTGTGGTGGGCGGAGTGGCTCCCGGATCAGGAAGTTGCTTCAGGGTGAAGTAACCACGGCCGATCTGACTGCCGTCCGGCCGTTCGATGAACATGCCCAGAAAGCTCGAGGAGCGGGGCAGGCTGCTTGATGGATTCAGCGGATTCGTGTCGCTGAGAAGAAAAGATCCGCTGAACTCCGATGTGGCAGGTTTGACGGTTACGGTGACTTTGGCGGGATTCTCGGCCCCCGATTTCATGTTGGTGGTTCCGCCTGCGCGGATTCGGAAGACCGTATTGGGAGGCGTTTCGCTGCTTTCCACATTGGCGTTCATGAAGCTGATCATCGCGTTGTCGGCTCCGTCGGTCAGCCCCATGACGATATTGGTGGGCGCAGTCACGACGGCTCTGCCTCCTTCAAACATCAGGCCCACTGGACCGATGCCGCTGCGGTAGATGGTTTCGCTGGCGGAGGTTTGTGCGGGCTTGAAGAGGGTGGATAGCGCATAGGCTTCGACAAACACAGGGTCTCCAGCAGGCGCATCCGGCTCAGCACCTAGACGCTGAACGGCCAGGACACTGCCAAGTCGGGCATACAGGCCCTGATAAACGATGAATTCACCACGGGGTCCGAGAAGGCTGCTGCAGACAAAGGCTGTGCCGTCTGGCAGGCGGCCTTTGATCTCGAATGGGGCACCGTTCAAAGGCACGGTGCAGGTGGCGAAACCTGCGCCACCAGGGCTGAAGTCGGAAGGACCGGAATCTGTCCCCAGGGCAAAGGTATAGTTGCCTGCATAGGCGGTGGCCGGTGTTCCGACCGACCAGACCTGCTTCCAAGCCTGCATCGGAACTGGGGCGAGGGGCATGGCCGAAATATCGACCTGGCCCATGATCATGTCGGGATTGAATGGATCGAGGGAGAAGCCAAGGAAAAGCGGCGGTTTGCCGGTCCGCTGGATGAGCGCCTCTGCCATGATGCCTGCACCCTCCTGTTGGATGAGCTTGCCAGTGAACCCGTGGGCGGTGCCGCCGTAGGTCAGCTTGCCGGAGAAGCCCCCCGTGGGCAGGGTGGTGATCTCCATCAGACCGCCGAGTTCGGCATCTGACCATGGGGGCAGGAATTCTGGCGGGGAATCAGAGATCTGCTCTCCAAGGTTTCTGTCCACATAGCCATGGAAAGTCCCGATGATGCTGTCGGGCAATGCATCGATGGTGATCGTCGTGTTCACACTGTCGGAACCGCCAGCGTTGGTGGCTGTGACGGTGATGACACGGTTGGTAACGGCCGCCGAGGGGGAGCCGGAAATGAGGCCGGTCACCACATCAATGCCCAGACCGGCAGGCAGATTGGTGGCGCTGAAGCTGGCCGGGCGGCGGTAGGACTCTGGCTGGAACTCGACTTGATAGTTGAATGGCAATGCCACGGCACCCGTGAGTTCTGGTAAGGCGATCAATGCGGGCTTCTCGCTGACGATGATCAGATGCTGCAGCGGGCTTTGCAGCTCAAGGCCAGGCATGAAAATGTCCGGGCTTGGTTGAGTGACGACGCAGACATAGTCTCCTTCATCATCAATCGTGGTGTTGTTGATCACCAGGGTCTTCGTCGTGCTTCCCGTGATGCGAGCGTTATCGGAGATCGGCGTCCCGGTCAGTGCACTAATCCATTGGTAGGTGACAGAGCCAGCCGGTGCGTTGATGTTCAGACTCAGGCTGGCATTGCTGCCTGCCGCCAATGGGAAGAAGCGCTCGTTGCTGTCCATGACCACCACATTAGCTTTGGCAGAAGCGACGCTACCCACGCGATTGGTGACGACCACATCGTAGCGTCCGCCATCACTAAGCTTGGCCACATCGATAATCAGTGATTGCAGGATGGCACCTGGGATCTCCACGCCATCGCGCCGCCACTGGAAACTGAATGGATCGGAACCTTCGATCGCGACATCCAGAGTGATAGAATTGTTGGTGCTCACCAATTGAGGCATAGGATCGCGGGTGATCTGCACGGCCGTGTCATCATCCATGATCGCAATCGCCTGCCGGTTGCTGAGGAGATTGTAGCCAGGACCGTCGGTGAGTTTGAGGTAAAAGACCTCGTCCGCTTCGTCCAGATT